>DATMML010000083.1 GCA_035570235.1 Vicinamibacteria bacterium
GCTCTCGGTTTGCCGGGACCCGCCGCCGATTTGAGAAGCGGCTGAGGTTGGTTTTTGTAAGCTGGTGGACCGCGGGGGGATCGAACCCCCGACCTCCTGATTGCGAACCAGGCGCTCTCCCAGCTGAGCTAGCGGCCCGAAGGCAGACAGGATGATGTTACTGGAGGGTTCAGGAGGTTGCAAGGTGCACTCTTCGCCAGTATATGCGCGACATTTGTGACGTGTTGATTGGGGCTCTGGCGGGCCGCGGAGGGTTTCAGGATGGCTCTAGACAATCCCAGGGTATTTCTCCGTAGGCTGAAGGCGATCTGGTACTCGAAGCCCGCGAGCCAAGTATCGTCCTCGGCGTCTGACACGTCGGTTGGTTGTAGCGCGGGCTCGCACGCATCGTTGCTTGGTTGGCTGCCCTCCGACCCCTATTGAATATGTGGATGATCTTGGGGTCCGCCTCCCCGGTTAGGCTGATTGCAAGGGCCTAGCTCTCGCGTTGTTCCGGTCGGGCTCCTTAGAAGCCTACGAGCGCCAAGAGCGCGCGGCGGAGAACGCCGGGACCCTTTTTGGGGTCACCTTCCCTCGACGCGTCCCCTGAGAGCCGCGATCAGGCGGGCCTGGAACTCGGGCTGGACGGTCCGCGCGATTGCGAGCGCCTTCTGGGCGTAAAGGGCGGCCTCGTCCGGTCGGCGATTCGCGTCGAGCGCCTGGCCCACCATGGCAAGCACCCGGGCCGAGTCTGGCGCCAGCGTCTCAGCCTGTCGCGCCTCGGCGAGGGCTGCTTCGGGCTCGTTTGACCTGAGGTCCAAGCCGGCCTTCTGGACGTGGCTCAGGGCCGCGGCCAGCGGAAGATCGAAGTGCCCCTCGAACACGAACACACCGTAGTCGATGACGGCCACGGGCTTCAGCGTCTTGAACTGCTCATAGGCGTTCAGGGGGGCCGGCCCGAGTTCAAAGCCGGAGAGGGTGCCGGCACTCATCAGGACGGGGCCGTCGATTGAGGGCGGCACGTCGAACGGCACGGAGAAGGAGAGTGCGTCGGGCGTGAGGAGCGGCTTGCACGGAATCCCGTAGTACCGGTAGTCCAGCGGACCTTCGGCGAAGTAGGCGAACCAGCAGTCCTTCAGGCCACGCGCGTCCGTATAGGCCTTGACCGCCTTGAGCTGCTGGCCCCAGTCCGAAGACGAGTCGCTCAGGTACTTGTGCACGCTGCTCGGTCCGCCAAAGGCCTCGTTGGCGTAGGCAATGTACGCGGGAAAGGCGTGCAGGACCGAGACCGCCTGAAAGACGAGCAGGGCCAAGACCGCCAGGAGCCAGGGTCGCCTTCCCTTCACGAGCGCCGAGACCGCTCCGCCGACGGCAGCTGCCATGAACACGTAGACCGGCAAGACGTGCCTGATGCCGATGTTCATGCCGCCCGTCATGGCGATCACCATGTACACCGTGGCCGGAATCACCATGGTGACGATGCCCCGCCGCTCCTCCACTCTTCCCGTGAACACAGAAAAGGCGCCCGCTGCGACGAGAACAAGGAACGTCAGCGAGGACTTGATCGCCATCGCGATCGGGAAGAAGAACCAGACGGCGTGGGGGTAAGTCCTGCCGAGCACGTAGCTCGGGAAGGCCCTCGCCTCGTACAGGAAGTGCGCGAAGCCGTAGGTGTACGCCTGGGGCAGGAGGTGAAGCCCGTCGGCCGCGGCCAGGAGCCTCGCCTCGAGGGCACTCGGGACCAGAGCGAGCTCCACCTGCATGGGAGGGTTGAGAGGGGGGCCACCCTCGGCAGGGACGTACCGGAAGCCGTACGAGGCCCACAGGATCGCGAGGGAAGAGATGGCGATTACGGCAAGTGCCCCGAGGAGCCGCCTCGCAAGCGGTCCCCTCTTCTCGCCGGGGCGCCCTCCCCCGAGCTTTCGGCCCCAAAAGACCTCGACGAGAGCGAGGAGCGCGAGATCCGGGAAGAGCTGCACCGCGCTGCTCTTGGCGGCGACCGCGAGCCCCACGACGATGCTGACCGCGGCTAAGGGGAGGAGGCCTGGCTCCTTCAAGTAGCGGTAGAAGAGGTAGACCGCCCAGAACATGAACAACGCCTGGCCCGTGTCGGTCGTGGCGAGACTCGAGTGCGCCAGGAACGTGGGGTCGAACGCGAGGAGCGCAAGGGCGATCACGCCTGCGGTGACGCCGAACATCTCCTTCGTCGCCCAGAAGACGAGGAGCGCCGTGAAAAGACCGAGTGCCACCACGGCCATTCGGCTCCGGAAGAGGACCTCCCCTGCTCCCTCCTGGAAGACGAACTCCCGCCCGCCCTCCATCTCGTGCATCCGGAGGGGGCGGTTCTGAATCGAGGGCTCCTTCAACTTCATGCCGACGAGGGGAGCCGCAAGCACATACCTCGTGAGGGGCGGATTCAGGGTGTAGAACCCGTGAGCCCACTGCAGGTACCCGGCGTAGATGTGGGCCGGCTCGTCGAAGGTCGCCGAGTTACGCGAAGCCGCGAAGGTGAGCTGCAGGAAGAGCGCCAGGAGCAGGCCGGCCACCGCGGAGGAGACTGCCGGGCGACGCATCGCGTTCATGAGAAGACCTCCTCAGGCACAAACGGCGTCGCTAAACCCACTCGGCCGCTCCCGGACCACCCTTGGCCCTCTGCGCCGACGGCGAGAATCGCTCCTGACCCTTTTTCTGGACCTCGGGCAGGCGGGGGCCCGACGGCAGGCCGCCGGCGCAATCTGGCCTCCCGGGCGACCCAAGCGCTCGAGCGCCGTCTCCTACTCTGCGCGGAGCGTCGCCTTCAGAAGGTCACGGTCTCGTGACGACGGGCCCACGAGGATCTCGAAGTCCCCGGGTTCGACGACGTACTTTCCGTCGGCGTCGACGAGCTCGAAGGACTCCCAGGGCAACCTCACGGTTACCGTTTTCTTCTCCCCGGGCTCGAGGTGCACCCGAGCGAATCCCTTGAGCGCCTTGCTCACCCAGGTCACCGAGGTGACCACGTCGCTCACGTACACCTGGACGATCTCGTCGCCCGCGCGCTTACCGGCGTTCAGCACGTCGACCGAGACCGTGGCGGCCTGGCCGCGGGCGAGGGCGTTCGAGGCCAGCTGCACGTTGCTGTAGCGGTACTCCGTGTAGCTCAGTCCGTGCCCGAACGGAAAGATCGGCTCTTGGGTGAGGTCCGCGTAACGGCTGCCGTGCTGTCCGCGCACCTGGTTGTAGAACACCGGCTGCTGGCCCACGTGCACCGGGAAAGAGATCGTGAGCTTGCCCGAGGGGTTCATCTGGCCGAACACGGCCTCGGCGATGGCTCGCCCGCCCTCCATGCCGGGGTTGAACGCTTCGAGGATCGCCCGGGCGCTCTTCACGGCAGGCGGCAAGACGAGGGGCTTGCTGTTCACGAGCACCACGATCATCGGCTTGCCCGTCTTTTGGAGGGCGTCGAGGAGAGCCACCTGGCCGCCCTGCATCTCGAGCGTCGCTGTGCTCTTCCCCTCACCGATGAAGTCGAGGTGGTCGCCGACCACGGCGACCACCGCGTCCGAGGCCAGGGCGGCGGCGACCGCGCCGGGTAGCCCGGAGAGGTCCCCGTTGTTGATCGCGCAGCCCTTCTCGTAGCGGACGCTCGTCCCTGCCGGGGCCACCGCCTTGATGCCGTCGAGCACCGTCACCGTCTTGTCCCGTGGATGCTTGCCGGCCTCCGGCGGGTGCTGCGGGGAGCCGAGCGACCAGTCGCCGAGCTGCTGGAGGTCGTCGTCCGCGTTCGGCCCGATCACCGCGATCGACTTCACCCGGGAGGCGTCGAGGGGTAGCACGCCGTCGTTCTGGAGCAGCACAAGGCTCTCTCGGGCGGCGTCGAGGACGGCCGCGCGGTGGTCCTTCCGAGCAACCTCGATGGCAGCTTTTTGGAGGTCGGGCCGCCGCGGGTTCTCGAACAAGCCCATCCGGAACTTGAGACCCAGAATGCGCTTCAAGGGCTCGTCGATCTCCGACTCTTTCATCCGGCCGCTCTTCACGGCCTCGATCGCCCCCTCGTAGAACTGAGGCGTCGTCATGATGAGGTCGTTCCCGGCGCGCACGGCCATGATCGCGGCGTCGGCGTAGGTCTTAGCAACCTTCTGCTCGTGGACGAGGCGTCCGACGTTGTCCCAGTCGGTGACGAGGACGCCCTTGAAGCCCCACTGGTCCTTCAGCACGTCCCGGAGGAGCCACTTGTTGGCCGTCGAAGGCACGCCGTCCATCGACTGGTAGCCCGTCATGAACATCATGGCCCCCGCGCGGGCGGCGCGCTCGAACGGCGGGAGGAAGTAGCTTCTCAGCTTCCGCCTGGAGATGTCCGCCTCCGAGGCGTCCCGCCCGCCTTGCGTCTCAGAGTAGCCCGCGTAGTGCTTGGCGGTCGCGAGCACGGCGGTCGGATCGTCGAGCCCCTTGCCCTGGTAGCCGCGGATCAGGGCGGCTCCGAGCTCCCCGATCAAGTACGGGTCCTCGCCGAAGGTCTCGCCGGTCCGCCCCCAACGCAGGTCTCGGGTCAGGCAGAGCACCGGCGAGAAGGTCTCGTGGATGCCAGTCGGAGCCATCTCCTCCGCGGTGACCCGGCCCATTCGCTCCAGCAGGTCGGGGCTCCAGCTCGCCGCCATTGCGAGCTGGGTGGGGAAGATGTTCGCGTCCTTCCAGAAGGAGTGGCCGTGGATCCCGTCCTCCCCGACGAGGA
Source organism: Vicinamibacteria bacterium (assembly GCA_035570235.1). Taxonomy (NCBI): domain Bacteria; kingdom Pseudomonadati; phylum Acidobacteriota; class Vicinamibacteria; species Vicinamibacteria bacterium. The sequence continues at coordinate 4,691 of DATMML010000083.1, forward strand.
GCGGGATGGCGAGGCGGTTCTTCGCCGCGAGGTCCATCGCGACGGCGATCTTGGCGCCGAGGACGTGGAGCAGCGCCCCGGGCTGACGAGTGTTCACGAACGACAGGTCCTCGCCCCGAGCATCGAGCATCAACAGCTGGCCGACTTTTTCTTCCAGAGTCATACGCGAGACAAGGTCGAGGACGCGCTCGTCCACGCTCAGCGCGGGATTGAGGTACTTCAGCGGTCTGGGCGCATCGGCTGAGGGCCGCGCGCGCGCTTTCGTGGCCGCGCTCTGGGTCCAGACTGGCACCGCCAGGCCAACGCACGCGCCCACGGCCAGCAGCAGACGAAAATGGTTCATCCTCCCCCCCCTGACCGTCGGCGCCGCGACAGTGCCGAAGGGCCTTCGGCCTCTCTCGAGCTCGTGGCGCCGCGACACGCGCAAGACCCGCCCCTCCACGAGGCGCGACAGCCGGGTTTACTAGGGGGCTGGCCCAATCGCCCGCATACTATTGGCACTCAGTGCCACTGTCAACATCATGGAATATGATGGACGCCATGGCGAGGCCAGATCCAAGGCGCCACGAGCGGAAGGCGAGGCCGTTCGCCCGGGCCCTGCCGCCGCTGCCCACCGCCCTCCGCCAGAGGAAGCGCGAGGTTGTCCGGGTGGCCCTCGCCACCGCCGCGGAGGGGCTCTTTCTTTCGCGCGGCTTCGAGCGCACGACCGTCGAGCAGATCGCCCACGCCGCGGGTGTGTCCCGCCGGACCTTCTTCCGCTACTACGAGTCCAAGGAGGACGTCCTGGTCGAGCGCTCCGAAAGGCGGGGCGAACGGCTCTATGCCGAGCTCGCCGAGCGCCCTCCCGGTGAGCCGCCTCTCCTCGCGATCCGCAACGCACTCATCCCAGCCGTCCGCGCGGGGGTCGAGGACGCCGAGTTCACTCGCTGGGTGATCCGCGCTCTGCGCGAGAAGAGCCCGCTCCGGCGAGCGATGATGGAGCGGCGCAGTCGCCTGGAGGAGCGGATCGCCGCCCTCATGGCCGCGCGCCTCCGGTCGGAGCCACGCGACAACACACCGATGCTCCTGGCCTTCGTCACGCGGGCGCTGCACGACACCGCGTTCAACGCCTGGTACGACCACGAGACGGGCGACGTCACCGGGCTCGTCGACGGGCTGATCGGGCGCCTCCACGCGGCGGTCGCCGAGCTTCCCTCTGAGCTCTGGTCCCGCGTGTTGCCCCGGGGGAGCACCTCCGCCCGCAGCAAGACCCGCCGGCGCTGAGGGGCTCTCGTCCCCCCCGCCCGTTCCCCGGACGCCGAGGCCCCGGCAACGAGCCGGCCGCTCGTCTTGGTCAGGGATGAGCGACCAAGGGGCACGGCACCCGGCCTGGGCTTTCGCGTGGCACGGGAGAGCCGCAAGCGACCTCCACGCTCGAGCTTACGACGGTAGACCTCGTGGCGGGGGCGGGGAAGGCCTTCGAGGCAGCGCTCGGCGCGGACCAACCAGTACTTCATGGTGAGATACTCTGGTATCAGATGCTGGCGGGGGGAGTCGCTCCCCGCTATATCCGACTGCGCCCGCGGCCGAGCCTATCGTCGGTTCTCGATGGAAGGAATGAACAGACGATGCCCGACGATGTCAACCGTTTGGTCGCGAGGACGACGATTGAGATCTTGACTCTACGACCAACGATGAGTCTAGGCCTCGGGCTGCCCACCCATCAGTGATGGAGGCGTCGAGAGAGGAGCGGTGGGGGGATCTGCTGACTTCACGGGTGTGGGGCTCTGCAACCGCTCCCCGAATGGACCAGCAGTGCCGCCGGTTGCGCGCCAAACAGCGGATCGATTGTCGACGTTGTCGGCCGCGCTCGCCGGGCTGCCGACCGCGATGAGGGAGACGCTGCCCGCCCTGATCGCCTTTGCGGCGGCGATGAGCTTCACGCCCGGCCCCAACAACACCCTGGTGACGGCTTCGGGTGCGAGCTTCGGGTTCCGCCGTTCGCTTCCGTTGCTACTCGGGGTCGTGCTCGGCTTTGCCCTGATGGTGGTTGGGCTCGGCGCCGCGCGCTTGTTCCAGGCTCTTCCCGTCCTGCACGAGATCCTGAAGGTCGCGGGATCAATCTACCTGCTGTGGCTCGCTTGGCGGATTGCGCGGGCTGGCCGCTCCGGCCCGGCGGGCGGCCGGGCCCGACCAATTTCGTTCGTCGAGGCCACGGCGTTCCAGTGGATCAACCCTAAGGGCTGGGTGTTCGCGGCCGGCGCCCTGTCGGCTTTCACCACTGTGGGCGGCGACCTGGTCGGCGAGGTCACCGTGATCACTGTCGTGCTCGCCGTCGCCTGTCTGGCCGGCATCACTACCTGGTGCGCGTTCGGAGTGGCGATCGGCCGCCTGCTGACGTCGGACCGCGCGCTGGCCGCGTTTAATTGGAGCATGGCCGGCCTGCTGGCGCTCTCGGTTGCGGCGGCCTTCGTCTGATGGCCGGCGGGGGCTCAACGTCAGGCTGGTAGCCCGTGGCCTCCCTGTCGCGAGAGGCCCTCGTTCCCGGAGCGGCCAGGACTCTGGGTTGCGGTACCGTTTGAATAGAGCCGGCATCGGCCCCGGCTGCGTTGTCGCAGCCGGGCTTAGGGGAGAGCCGCGGCCATTCGCCTCACTGCTTCCGGGAGCTCGTGTTCGTTCAACCACGCAAAGCTAAATCTCGCAAACGGCTGGGGATGTCCATCGAAAGCGTAGCGCCGACCGGTGTACCAGGAGACGCCGAACTGGACGCTCCGGCGTGCCCAGGACTCGACATCGACAGAGATGCGGAGGTGGACCCATAGGGCCATTCCGCCGGGGGCAAGCGTGAAGTCGACGCGGTCCCCGAAGGTCCGGCGCAGGCTGCGGGCCAGGATCTCGCGGCGGGTCGCGTACACGCGTCGCACACGCGCGATGTGGCGCTGTAGCTCGCCATCCTCGATCAACGTGGCCACCGCCGCCTCGGTCGCCAGGTCTCCCTGTATATCGAGCAAAGAGCGGATCGCACTCGCGCTCCGCAGGACGGCCGGCGGGGCGACGACATAGCCGATGCGAAGGCCGGGGGCGAGAGCTTTTGAGAGTGTGCCGATGTACACGACGAGGCCCGGTTCATCGGTGCTGGCCAATGGAAGTACGGGACGACCGTCGTAGTGGAACTCGTGGTCGTAGTCGTCTTCGATGATCGCAATGTGTCGGGCCCGCGCCAGGGCGAGGAGGGCCAGGCGTCGCGCCGCCTTCAGGGTCACCGTAGTTGGATACTGATGATGGGGTGTGACGCAGAGGGCGCGGAGCGTCGTGCGGCTGGCCAGTCGGGAGAGCGCCTCGACATCGATGCCATCGCCGTCGATGGGGACGGGAATGACCGTCGCCCCCGCGGCTCGGAACGCCTCCCAGGACGGGCGATAGCCGAACTGTTCCACCGCGACGACGTCGCCGGGACGGAGCAACGTCCGGGCAACGAGGGTCAAAGCCATCTGGGAGCCGCGCGTGACGAGCACATCGTCGGCGGCGACGGACAGGCCCCTCGTGTTCGCGAGCATCGATGCGAGGGCGGTACGGAGCGCGGGGTGTCCCTCGGGATCGCCGTACGCGAGCAGGTCTGGACCGCGTAGGGCCAAAACGCGCCGATAGGCGCGCCCGATAGCGCGCGTGGGGAGAAGGCGGACGTCAGGCGCGCCATTGCTCAAGTTCAGCGTGCCGGTCGGAAGGCTCGGCGGGCGAAACGGAGCGGGGGTCGGGGGGAGCGGGAAGGGCAGGGCCGACACGTGTTTAGGGGCTCCCCGCCGCCGTGAGAATGGCCGGCCGGCGGGATGAACGATGCTACGCGCGACGAAGGTTCCGCGGCCCGGTGTCGTCTCGAGCCATCCTTCCGCCACGAGCTCGGCCAACGCGGCAAGGACGGTATTGCGATGCACCCGGAGGCTGGCCGCGAGCCGCCGGCTGCCCGGCAGCCGGTCCCCCGGGCGCAGGCGTCCACGGTGGATATCGGCGGTCAGGGAGCGCGCGATCTGCAGGAACGGGGGCAGGGGTGCGGCGCGGTCGACGGCGATTACGAGTTCCCAGGGGGGCGGCATTGTTTTGGGCGGGGGATTGTACCGCGGCGAGCATTGGCTGGTCTAGGGAAAACCAGCAATACGGACCTAGACCGTTAGACCAGTGTGCCTACACTTGTGTGCTGGGGCCGCGGGTGCATCCCGGGTGACCCGAAGGGGCGCCTGCATCGCCGCGGGGGCCATACCGGGTGGCGCCGCAGGCACGTACAAAGCGGGGCGGCCCACGGTCAGCGGAGGAAGCCCATCACATGGGGAAGCGCACCGTCGGCGTCGACGCTGGCGCGCGGGCATTTCGCGACCGCCCTCCTTCTGTATGCTGTCGCCACCGCTCAGTCAAACGACTTGGGGTCACTCGCCCACCTGTACTTCGAGCTGGCCGACAGAGTAACAGTCGAGTTCACCCCGTCGGTCGGCTTCAACCTAGTGAGCAACGGCCAGAGCAGCTCCGGCGTCGGGCCGGGCGATGTCACGGTCCAGGGTCAGTACCGGTTGACGCGTTTCGTGAAGGCACCTGGATTCCCACGACCTCGATCGTCATCCAGCTGGAAGCGCGACTTGGGGGTGGTCTTCGGTACCCTCGTGATGGATACCCCCGCTTCGATCACACCACTCGTGCGCACACCCGGGGAGACTGGCTCACGGTGGCAGGCATCGCTCTGACACGGTTCGCGCATGTGGTACCGTAGTTTCATTGGAGCGCCTGACCTAACGCGACCCTCGGCAGCCGGTACGACCAAGCAGAGGCTGCCCAAGGCTATCGGACCTGACTCGGCGTCGGTTCGTGTTACCGTGGCGCCCTGACTCGCCGACATGACGGGCGCTACGGCCAGGAGGGCCGGAAGTAAAGCACGTGGAGCGTCGAGACCCTCGCCGACGTTTGGCGGACGCCGCGGGAAGTGTGAAGGGCACGTTCAGGACCCCGACTCCGATTGGGGACGGTCCTTCGCCGGGTCCGAGAGGAGACAGACGATGTTTACCCGGCGACTGATTGTCACCGGGGCGCTCTGGTTAATGGGTGCGGGCACTTTTCCCGAGTGCCTCGTCGCGGCGGAGCTGGCAGGCCGGATCGAAATCGTCGACCGGGATAGCAAGACTGTGCCCGGCGTGGGAGCTGTGGTGTGGCTTCCCGGCGTACCCCCATCGCTCACGGTCGCAAAGGGTCCTCCCACCGTTGCCTCCAAGGACAAGCGCTTTGAGCCTCACGTCGTCGCGGTGGCGCGGGGAGCCACCGTCGTCTTTCCCAACCTCGACAGGATCCTCCACAACGTCTTCAGTCGCACTCCGGGTGCAGAGTTCGACCTCGGCCTCTACCACCAGGGGAAGTCCAAGGATGTCCGATTCATTACGCCTGGGCTCGTGCGCATATACTGCAACATCCACTCGCAGATGGCGGGCTACGTCATGGTGTTGGATGGTGCTGATTTTGCCGTGGTGAACGAGAACGGGTTGTATCGGATTGACGGCGTTCCCGAAGGTCGACGTGAGTTGCGCATCTGGCACGAAAGGGCCGGCGAGACGACCGTCATGGTCCAGGTCCTGAGTGGGGGTCCGACGACCATGAACCTGACCCTCGACGCCTCGAGCTACAAGGAGGTGCCCCACAAGAACAAGTATGGGGAGGAGTACCCTCCTGTTCGACGAGATGACGATCGGTACTGACACAACCAAGGTCGGAACACCTGTCCCCCCGGTCGAGGGGACGCCCCCGGCCTCCCAAGTGGCCACTCTGCCGATGGATGGCCTGCAGAAGGAAGAAGATCCTCCAAGGGGGATCCGGCTCGCCACCCGCCTGTCTCTCACCATTGCCGTGCTTCTCGCCAGCTGTCTATCCCTGGCTCTGGCGTTCGCGACCTGGCGTGCCAACGAGGTCACGGGGGAGCGGATCCACGAGAACCTAAAGCTCGTCCCCGCCCTCTATAGCAGCTTCGCGGACTCGGAGGCCAGCGCCCGTCGTCAGCAGGTCAAGTCCTCGGCCGAGCAGCCTGGCACGAGGGCTCTCCTGGCGGAGGTCAGGGCGGGCGCGGAGACGTTCCATGACTCTGCTCAGGACTTCGCGCGCGATCTTGGCGCGGAAATGGCGTTCTTTTTCGATTCTCGGGGAGCCCTCCTGGCCCGCAGCGATCGGGCGGCCGGTGAGGAGTCGGGTCGCGATTTCTCCGCCGTCGCCTGGGTCAAGCGGCCGCTCTCCGACCTCACCGAGTCCTCTGCTTTCATTCTCGACGTGAAGAGGAAGAAAGCCCTCTTCCTTGTCGCGGCCGCGCCCGTGACCCAGGGTGAGGGGCGCGAACTGAAGCTTAACGGTGTCCTCGCGGCGGCCTTTCCCATTGACGATGCGCGCGCGATGGAGCTGGGGCATCTGATGTCGGGAGAGATTGCCTTCGTCGCCAATCTAGCTCCGCGGGGGGCAAGTCCGGAGACCGCGGTGGTGGCCGCCACCGCCCCTTTGCGAGGGGTGGGGTTCCAGGGCATCCTGGCTTCGACCCGAGCCTTGGAGCCCATCTTCGGGAGGGGAGAGCCCTTTGGGCCGTTGGAGTTCTCGTCGAAGGGCGAGGGCTACATAGCAACCGCGCTGCCCATCAAATCCGGGAGCGGGGAAGTGATCGCCGCCCTAGTGGTGGCGCGTTCGAAGGACCTGGAACTCGCGGCCTTCCGACAGATCCGGCGTGGCATCGCCTGGATAGGCGCGTTTGTCCTCATGGCATCCCTACCGATCTCCTCGGCCCTGGCCCGGCGGATTTCCCATCCCATCGAACAGCTGGCGGCGGGAGCGGAGGCGATTCGCGGTGGCCAACTCGATATCGCGTTGCCGAGAGCGAGGGGCGACGAAGTGGGGACCCTGGCCCGTGCCTTCGCGGCCATGGTCGCGGAGCTGAAGCAGAAGGCTGCCCTCGAGAAATGGGTGGCGGAGGTCCTCCGCCGACCTGGCGACGTGACGCTGGGATCGCGCGCGGTCCTGGCGGCGGACCAGGCGCTCCCCGGCTTGGGGGTCGAGAAGTTGTTCGCCAAGCGCTACTACGTGCTCTCCGTGCTCGGGGAGGGCGGCATGGGGAGGGTGTATCGGGCCCACGATCGGGACCTAGACGAGCAGGTGGCGCTGAAGGTCCTGACCCGAAGCACTTTCGGCGAGGGGACGCAGGCGGAGGAAGTTCTCAAGCAGGAAACACGGTTGGCCCGCATGATCACCCATCCCAACGTGGTCCGCGTTTACGACCTGGGCGAATCTGAAGGAAGCCGCTTCCTGACCATGGAGTACGTTCCGGGCACGACGCTCAGTGAGCTCCTGGACCGACGGGGCAAACTGGACCTTGCCCCCGGGCTGCAGATCGCAAAGCAGATTTGTCGCGGCCTGGCCGCGGTCCACAGCGCGAACGTCGTTCACGGAGACCTCAAGCCGCGAAACGTGATGGTGATGGCCAACGGCGTGGTCAAGCTCATGGACTTCGGGGTGGCCCGCGGATCCCGTGTCGGGGAGAACAAGGAGGGCATTCTCGCGGGATCCGTTCAATACATGAGCCCGGAGCAAGCCCGGGGGGCCGTGCTTGACGCGCGGAGCGACCTCTACTCTGCGGGCGTGACTCTTTACGAGATGTTCACGGGGCAACGCCCGTTCGAATCGGAGGATCGGGAGACGCTGTTGAAGATGCATCTCCATGAGGCGCCTCGCGATCCGCGAACGCTCCGTCCCGAGCTGCCGGACGTTCTCTGCCACGCAATCCTTGCCTGCCTGGCTAAGTCTCGCGTCCAGCGTCCCGCCACCGCCTCCGACCTGGAGCGGGCACTGCTGAGGGTCAAGATCTGAGGCGGACATGGAGGAGGGCCCCCGCTCTCCGATCGCCCCCCGCCCGTCCAGACGAGGACAGACCCGGCTCACGCTGACCGGACTCGCTCCGACCGGACTCGCTCCTTGACGCTGTCGGCGAAGAGCCCTAGGCTCTGGGGGCCCCGGATTGAATGATGGGCAGGGGAGGAGTCATGCAGCGTCGCCCGTATATGGGCGTCATCGTCCTTCTGGCGGCTCTCCTTCCCGCTCGAGTCCTGAGCGGCCAGGAGCAACCGGCGGCCACTCCCTCGCCGGAGCCGACCCCCGCGCCCAAGCGGTTCCGGATCGGTGGGGAGCTCAAGGCGAACTTCAGACACTCTGCCTCGGAGGAGGTCCTCGTTCATTTCCCTTTTCCGCCCAGCTTCCTTGCCCCCGGGCAGACCCAGGTCTTCGAGCGCACGACGGCGAAGGGCAGCTCCATCGAAGTGTCGAACGCCGCTTTGATCGGGGAGGGTGATTTCACGCCCGACATCTCGGCCAAGGTCGAAGTCCACTTCCTGGACCTGTACAACCGCAACCCCACCTCTTCCGATGACCGGATCGCGCTCCGCGAGGCCTGGGTCCGGTTCGGTCGAAAGTTCGAAGCGCTCGAGATAGCCCCCGCCACGTCGTTCTATGCGGTCCTGGGCAAGCTCCCCCGTTTCACCAAGCCTCGGCTTCGGCGCCTGGAGAGTTACGGGCTGTGGTCGACCGCGGTCGGGCGTTTCGAGGAGCTCCAGGTGGAGGTGGGGGGGTCGGTGGGGCGGAACTTCTACTGGCGCGGCCAGATAGCCAACGGTAACCCGCTCTTCTTCCGGGACCCCAATGCCCTCGCGGGGGACAACGGGACACCGGAGCGCGCACCGCAACCCGGGCCACGGCCCATCACGGGAACCCGCCCCATCTACGAGTCGGGCTTTCCTTTTCTCTACGACACCAAGGCGTCGGACGTGAACGTGACCGGAAACTTCCAGCTGGGAGGCGGCATCGGTTACCGCGTCAGCAACGCCGGGGATACGCGGGCCATCGATGCCCTGGCGTGGTATTTCCACCGGAAGCTGGCGGACAGCGCGCCGATCCGCGGGACCTTCTACCTGGGCGACCTCACGCTCCTGCGTGGCGTGCTCTTCCCGCTCCCGTTCGAGGGCAACGACAAGTCGGAATACGGAGTCAACCTAGAGGGACGCGCGGGGGAACTGCGCCTGTTCAGCCAGTTCGTGCATCAGGACATCGCCAAGCTGGTTCGGCAGGGGGTCGAAATCGAAGTGGCCTATCGGGTGCCCCTGAACGGCCTGCTCATCTCGGGCGACAACCCCGTGCTGACCTGGATTCAGCCCACCGTGCGCTTCTCCAATATCCACAACAAGTTCACCACTCCCTTCTTGAACCCGGCCCCCTCCGTGGGCTTCGACTGGCACAAGTTGGACTTCGGCTTCCGCCTGGGAATCATCCGTGGCCTGGACTTCACGGCCGAGTACGCTCGCCTGGACATGATCGTGCCGCCCACTCTGCATCCCGACGAGTGGCTGCTCACGCTCCGCATTGGTTTTTGAGGGCCCCGGGGTCAGGCCCGCGGCGGCCACAGGATCGGGACCTCGCCGCTCAAGAGCTCGACCACTCCCTCCGCCGCCATCGGCTTGGAGAAGTGATAGCCCTGGATGAAATCGCACTCGAGGGCCTGTAGTCGGCCCAGCTGTTCCTCGGTCTCGACTCCCTCGGCGATCACATCCATGCCCAGGTTGCGGGCAAGCCCCACGATCGTCCGCACCACCATGTCCGAGTGCGGGCTCCCCGCCCCCATTCCGCTGATGAATGAGCGGTCGATCTTGAGGGTGTTGGCGGGGAAGCGGAGCAAGTAACCCAGCGATGAATAGCCGGTCCCAAAGTCGTCGATACAGACGTGGATCCCGTGGGCTTTGAGCTCGGTGAGCATGGCGGCGGCGGCATCCGGGTTCTCCATGAGGATGCTCTCCGTAACTTCCAGCTTTAGGCTCCCCGGCGGCAGCTGTGTCTCGCGCACGATCCGGGCCACTTCGGAAACGAGATCGGGCTGCTGGAACTGCCTTCCGGAGAGGTTAACGCTCATCATCAGAGGCCGGCGGGAGGAAAAGCGAGCCTGCCAGGACCGGAGCTGGCGGCAGGCCTCGCGGAGCACCCAGAGCCCGATAGGGACGATGAGCCCCGTCTCCTCTGCGACCCTGATGAAGTCGCCCGGAAAGACCAGGCCATGGCCCGGGCGCTGCCATCGGACCAGGGCCTCGAAACCCGCAACCTGCCCCGAGCGGAGGCACATGATGGGCTGGTAGTGGGCCTGCAGCTCCTCTCGCTCGACCGCCCGATGCAAGTCGTTCACGATCTGGAGGAGGCCCACGGCCCGGGCGTGCATGGCGGTGTCGAACTCTCGGTGGCGGGCTCGCCCCTCCTCTTTGGCCCGATGCATGGCATTGTCGGCGTCCCGGACGAGGTCCTCCGCCTTTTGATACCGGGGCTTGTGCAAGGCAATCCCGATGCTGGCGGTGACGAACACCTCCCGGCTGGCGAGCTCGAAAGGGACGCTCAGGGAGCCCTGTATGCGCTCGGCGACGCGGGCGGGCACCGCCGCCTCCTCGATTTCGTCGATGAGGACGGCGAACTCGTCGCCCCCGAGCCGCGCGACCGAGTCCGCGGGTCGCAGACAGGTCTCGAGACGACGCGCGATCTGGATGAGGAGCTGGTCCCCCGCGAGGTGGCCGAGGCTTTCGTTGACCACCTTGAAGCGGTCCACATCCAGAAGCAGGGCGGCAAACATGTAGCCGGGGCGACGCCGAGCCCGGGCGATACAGATTTCCAGGCGGTCCATGAGCAAGGTGCGGTTGGGGAGTCCCGTGAGAGCGTCGTGCAGGGCGCCGTGCGCCAGCTGTCGCTCCGCCTTGGCGCGCTCCGTGGTGTCGGCCCCGAGGGCGGCGCCGCCGATGACCTTGCCCTCGGGGTCGCGCAAGACCGTGTTACTCCAGGAGATCTGCCGCCTTTCCCCTGAACGGGTCAGGATCTCGGTGTCGTCGTGGGGGGATATCACGCCGCTGTGAATCCGCTCGATGAAGCTGCGCCGGGCCGCTTCCCGTTGGTCCTCGGGGACGAAGCTGTCGAACCAGTTCTGGCCGATGATCTCCTCTTCCCGGCAGCCCACGAGGTCCAGGAGGTACTCGTTGCCGTAGGTGATTTCGCCGTTGACGTCCAAGAAGAGGGAGATCAGCTGGACGTTATCGAGAATGTCTCTGAGGCGTCGCTCCGACTCCCGGAGTGCTTCTTCGGCGAGCTTTCGCTCCGTGATGTCGAAAGCGGTCGCCACCGCCGCCGGGAGACCTTCGAGCTCGACCGGCGTCATCGTGACATCGGCCCAGCGCGGCTCGCCGCGAAGGCAGGCGAGCTTCAATTCGAATCGGTCGGGTCGGGCCCCCGGGCGCTGCCCCGCCCGGCCCCGCTCCCGGAACCGTTCCTGCGCATCCACATGAGCCAACTCCCAGAACTTACGTTTCAGAAGCTCGGGCTCCGAGAGGCCGGTCATGGACTTGAGAGCCGGATTGACATAGCGGAGGCTGTCCCCCTCCAGGATGAAGATCGCCGCCGCCTCCGTCTCCGCCAGGGCCCGGAACTTGGCCTCGCTGGCCCGAAGGGTTCGCTCCGCTCGCAACTCGTTGCTCACGTCGTGGACGAGGACGAAGCCGGCAGGGCGTTCTCCCAACTTGAGCTCGTGAGTGATGAGCTGAACCCAGATGGGGGTGCCGTCGCGCCGGCGGTGCTGCCGGACGACGGCCTCGTTGCCTCGTACGGTGGGCGAGACGTGATCGGGGGGATGGGAAGGGTCCGGGGCCGCGGCCAGGTCGTCGATCGACAGGCCCAGGAACTCCGCCCGCGAGTAGCCATAGTGCTGCAGCGCGGCGTCGTTCACGGCCAGGAATCCTAGGGTCTCGAGGTCGTAGACCCACATGGGTTGCGGGTTGGCCTCGAACATGCAGCGGTAGCGTTCCTCGGAGGCTCGCACCGCAATTTCCGCGGCCATTCTGTCGCGGAAATCGCGTGCGATCAGCACCGCCCCCGCCCCCAGGCCTCCCATGCTTTGGAGGGGGGAGATCGAGACCCTCACGTCCACCCCCTCTCCGGTTCGTGCCCGGAGGCGACCCTCTTGATCCCTCGCCTCACGGCGTTGGAGAGCGCTGGATAGCGGGCCCGAACCGTCGCTCGAGGTGTCCACCAAGGACGCGACGGGCGCCCCCAGAAGGTCCGCTTCCCGGTGGCCGAGGAGGGAGGCCGCGGCCTGGTTCAGAAGCCGGATCCTCCCTTCGTCGTCGTAGACGATGAGCGCGTCGGTCATGGTGGCGATGATCTGGGGCGCGGCCAGGGCAGGGGTGATGTCCGCCAAGTGGTAGCGCCGGATGGTACGCGCGATGAGGGCGACGAAGGCGAGGACGGGGAGGTAGCCGAAAGGATAGATGGGGATCCCGTAGGCGGCCACGTAGTCCACGCAGCCCAGGGACGCCGCCGCGAATGCCAGAAGGTACGCGCGACTTCGGAGGCGATGCGTGCGGGTCTCGGCTCCGCGGGAGTCGTTCCAGTGCTCGCGCAAGCTGAGGAGTAGCAGGCCGACGAAGGTCAAGCAGTAGGGGAGGGCGGCCGCGCGGTAGCGGGGATAGTAGCCCCAGGGGTATCGGTGGAGGCCGAGGAGCAACACGTTGGTTCCCAGGAACAGGGCCGAGAAGAGTCCGGAGAGGAGCCAACCCCCCCAAACGAGCAGCCGACGCCGCTTGTCGGCGTAGGTGACGGCCACGGTGAAGTGGTAGATGGCGGCGGCGATGAAGGGGATCCCGGCGTGCGCGATCTTGGCCCAAGCCACGGCCACCAGGGGGTCGATGGAGAGAAACATCAGCGAGAAGCAGACGAGCCAAACGTCGATGGTCAAAGGGATGAGGCAAAAGAGGAGCGCGACCCGGGAGGCCCGTTCGCGGATGACGATGGATACGCCCAGGAGGAACGTCGCGGCGGCGGTAACAAGGAGCGGAACGGCGTATGCGCTCGGGGCGTAACTCCCCGGGTCGAGCAGCCTTCCCATCAGATCGAGCCTCGGGTCACCTGGGAAACAGGATAGCCGGTCTTGAGGAGCGGGGACAGCGCTCGCCCCGGGGAAGGGCAGAGCTGGGCTCATCGCTCGGCCCCCACCGTGTATCAGGGAGGGGTCCGTATATAACTAATGGGCAGGGACTTAGGAGAACACCGATCGCTCGCGAGTGTGGCCTACCCCCTTTTCGTTCCCTGGGGGCACGGCCGAAACCGACGGCTTGACCCCGATCTTTCTCTCGACGTAGGCTCCGGAGAGTTGCATGGACACCATCAAGGAACTTCTGGTCAACGGCACCCGGCATTCCATCGACGTGGGCCCGGAGCGGAGCCTGCTGGGCGTCCTGCGCGATGAGCTTGAGCTGACGGGCACCAAATACGGGTGCGGCGAGGGCCAGTGCGGCGCCTGCACGGTTCTCGTGGACGGCCAGGCCGCGCGGTCCTGTTTGATCAAGGTGGGCAGTGCCGTCGGGAAGGCGATCACCACCATCGAGGGGCTGGAGAAGAACGGCCAGCTCCATCCCCTCCAGGCCGCGTTCCTGGAGGCGGGCGCGATGCAGTGCGGCTACTGTACGGCGGGCATGATCATGGCAGGCGTCGCCCTTCTCGGGAAAATCCCGGAACCCGGGGAGCGGGATGTCGCGCGGGCGCTCGAAGGCAACCTCTGCCGCTGCGGCACGTATCCCCGGATCGTGACCGCGGTGTGCGCGGCAGCTCGATCTCGAGCGAGGTCGTCCCATGACTGAGACACGGGAGCCAAACCCTCGGCCCGAGGTGGAGCGCTACGAGCTCTTCGCCCGACCCGGTTACCGCTTCGACCTCGGGCGGCGCGACTTCTGCAAGATCCTGGGGGGTGGCGTCGTCGTGACCGTGGCCCTCGACCCTGCCTTGGCGCTCCAGGAGTCCGGAGGTGCCCGCCGGAGTTCCGGGGACGCGATGCCCCGGGAGCTCGGCGCCTGGCTGCACGTCGCGGCAGACGGGGCCGTGACCGTCTACACGGGCAAGGCGGAGATGGGGCAAAACATCCGCACCTCGCTCGCCCAGGTCGTGGCCGAGGAGCTGCGCGTGCCCCTCCCGGCCATCACGATGATCATGGCGGACACCGCGCAGACTCCCTTCGACATGGGGACCTTCGGAAGTCGCACCACGCCCTACATGGCCCCCCAGTTGCGGAGGGCGGCCGCCGCGGCGCGCGAGCTGCTCATCGGCCTCGCGGCCGAGAAATGGGGGGTCGATCGGGCGTCGGTGGAGGCGGGGGATGGCAGGGTGGGCCACCCTCCGACGAGGCGTTCGCTAAGCTTTGGCGAGCTCACCCGGGGCCAGAAGCTCGTGAGAACGATCGGCGAGAGCGAGCCCACCAGCCCGCCCGAGCGCTGGACCATCGCCGGGCAGTCGATTGCCAAGGTGAACGGCCGCCAAATCGTGACCGGGAAGCACAAGTACACATCGGACCTCACGCGCCCGGGCATGCTCCACGGGAAGGTGCTCCGGCCTCCCAGTTTCGGGGCCGCGCTCCTGTCCCTGGATGCCCGGGAAGCGGAAGCCATCCCCGGTGCTACCGTCGTCCGCGACGGGGAGTTCGTGGGCGTCGCTGCGCCCACCGAGCCGATCGCCTCCCGCGCCCGCGACGCGATCCACGCCGAATGGAAGGCCGCCGCCCAGCCGTCGGGAAGACAGATCTTCGAGTACCTCAAGAAGAACCCGGTGGACGGCCAGGGGTTCGATGCGCGGTCGCGTCACGTCGTGGGCTCCGTCGAGGAGGGCCTCGCGGAGGCGGGGACGAAGCTGGAGACTACGTACACGGTGGCCTACATCGCCCACGTTCCCCTGGAGCCACGGGCCGCGGTGGCGGAGTGGGGGGAGGGGGGGTTGACGGTCTGGACGGGAACGCAGCGCCCCTTCGGGGTCCAGGCCGAGCTGGCCGAGGCCTTCAGGCTGACCCTGGACAAGGTGCGCGTGATCGTCCCCGACACCGGCTCCGGCTATGGCGGCAAGCACACCGGCGAAGCGGCCGTAGAGGCGGCGCGCCTGGCCAAAGCCGCCGGCCATCCGGTCAAGCTGGTCTGGACGCGGGAAGAGGAGTTTACCTGGGCCTACTTCCGTCCCGCAGGGGTGATCGAGGTGCGCAGCGGTGCGCGAGCCGACGGCACGCTCCTGGCATGGGAGTTCCACAACTACAACTCCGGCCCTTCCGCGATCCACACCCCCTACGAGGTACCCCACCAGAAGATCGAGTTCCATCCTGCCCGCTCGCCCCTGCGGCAGGGGTCCTATCGGGGCCTGGCCGCCACCGCCAACCACTTCGCGCGCGAGACGCACATGGACGAGCTGGCCTCGGCCCTGGGTCTAAGTCCCCTGGAGTTCCGCCTCCGCAACCTGAAGGACGCTCGCCTGCGCGCCGTCCTCGAGGCGGCCGCCGAGCGCTTCGGCTGGGGGAAGGCAAAAGCCTCCCCGGAGCGCGGCTTCGGCCTGGCCTGCGGGGTGGAGAAGGGAGGGTACCTGGCCAGCTGCGCGGAGGTGTCCGTCTCGCGCCCCGCGGGCGAGGTTCGGGTCGTGCGCGTGGTGACGGCTTTCGAATGCGGCGCCATCCTGAACCCGGACCACCTCCAGAACCAGGTGGAAGGGGCCGTGATCATGGGCTTGGGGGGTGCGCTCTTCGAGGCCATCGAGTCCGAGGGCGGAGAGATCCTCAACCCCCGGCTTTCCGGCTATCGTGTGCCCCGCTTCAAGGACGTACCCCTTCTGGAGACCGTACTCCTCGACCGCAAGGACCTGCCCTCGGCGGGGGCAGGGGAGACGCCGATCGTGGGCGTGGCGCCCGCGCTGGGGAACGCCTTGTTCTCGGCCACGGGCCTCCGTCTTAGGTCGCTGCCCCTCGCGCCCCGCGGCTTGCCCGCCTAGTCCAACGTCGGGGACTCCTCCCTCGCGGCCGGAGTGGGCAGGGGACGGCCCCGACTCACCCGTGCCCCTGTGCGGTCCGAGGACCCGCCCTAGAAATCCACGCGGGCGACAAGGCCAAACGTCCGCGGCTGGTTGGTCAGGTAACCGATGCGGGCCCGGGTGCCGCGCTCACGGTCCAGGGCCAGCAGGGCCCGCTCGTCCGTCAAGTTGTCACCGTAGAGGCTCACGTCCCACTTGCCCCGGCGAATCCCCACCCGCGCGTTGAGGATGTTGTAGGCGGGCATGATGGGGGTGTAGGAGAAGAATTGCTGGGTCAGGGGGCCGCCGATGGTGTTGGCCCCGAACGACGTCATGTCCAGCGTGCCCGGAGCGAGGTTGGAGGGGAAGGCGACAACATCGTCGCCGACCTGGGTCAGGCGCGAGCCGATGTGCTGGAAGGAGCCGGTCAGGTAGCCCGCCCACCCCTGCTTCATCTGCCAATGGTAGGTTGCGGCGGCCGCCATCTGGAACTGGGGCACGCTGGGCAGGCGGCCCCCGCTCTGGAGGCCCTGCACGACACTGACCGAGCCGTCAGGAGCGGTGGAAGTCAGAGTCGACTGCAAGGTGGCGCTGTCGTAGCTGGCGGAGATGGCGAAGTCGAAGTCCTTGGTGGGGGCCGCGCTCAGCTCCACCTCCCCGCCTAGGCTGCGGGACTTCGGCACGTTGAAGATGAGGCGGGACGAGCAGGAGCCCGCGGTCACCGTGGCCTGGAGATCTCGGATGTCCATGTAGAAGGCGGAGACGTTGAACGAGCCGCGTCCGCCCAGGATCCGGGACTTGGAGCCGAGCTCATAGTCCCAGGCCGTCTCGTCCTTCCAGGCCGTGCGCCCGCCGAAGGTTACGAGGTCCTGGGGGGTGCAGAGAGGAGCGTTGATGGGGTCGTTGATCCCTCCCAGCCGGAAGCCCTTGGAGACCTGGGCATTCACGTTCGTGGTGTCGCTCGCCTTGTAGCTGAAGATGATGCGCGGGGCCACGCCGTTGGCGGTGGTGGTGCCCGGCTGCGACACCGGGTTGCCGTGCCCGTCGTCCCCGAAAATGCCGTCGAAGACCTGGGCCTTGTCCTCGCTGAAGTGGTAGTAGCGCAATCCCCCGGTCAGGCTGAAGCGGTCCTGGGTCCAGGTGGCCTCGCCAAAGCCCGCAAACTGGTCGAGCTTGTAGCCAAGGCTGGAGAAGAAGAGAACGTTGAAGGGGGCGAAGGTCTCCTTGCTGGGAATGCCGCTCAACTCCGTGAAGTTGGCAACGTGCAGCTGCTGGCCGTAGGTGCGCTTGGTGTTGGCGTAGAAGCCCCCGAGCACCCACCGGATCTGACCCTTGCCCCCGGCCAGGCGCAGTTCCTCCGTCCATGTCTTGGCGGGGTCGGTGAGGTCGTTCAACGGAGCGTTCAGGGTGTAGATGCTCGGGGGGAGGCCGATGCTGCCGCCGGTGATGCTCGAGGTCAAAGCCCCCGCATCGCGGACCACGAGGACCTTGCGATGGGTGTAGGAAGTGATCGAGGTCAAGGCTACGGTCCCGAAGTTGTAGTTGATGTTGAGGTCGCCCAGGTAGAAATCGTCCGTATAGGGCTCCGCAACCTGGGTGAATTGCTGGCGGGGCCCGAGGGTCACGGGGGGACGGGTGGTGGTGTAGGGATTGGCCAGGATGTTGAAGGCATCGACGCGGTTCCAGCCATCCATGGTCACACGCTGATAGACGAAGCGGGGAGTGATGCTCAGGCGGTCGCTGGGAGCGAAGAGGAAGGTGATCCGCCCGCCCTCCCGCTCCCCGCTGTTCACGTTCTTCTTCACGCTCAGGTTGGGCTGTACGGCGTCGATGAAGCCCCCCAACCGGTTGTAGTAGGCCAGCGCGCGCACGGCCGCGGTATCGCTCAGTTTCAGGTTGCCGCCCAGCTTGAAGTCCCCCCCGAAGTCACCGCCGTGCAGGGCGTTGCCCCCGAATTCCGCGAACCCCTTGTTGCCGGAGATCTCCGGCTGGTTGGTGATGTAGCGGAGGGTTCCCGACTCGGAGCCGGAGCCGAAGAGCGTGCCCTGGGGCCCGCGCAAGACCTCGACCCGGTTCATGTCGAAAAGATCGATATCCGGGGTAAAGAGGGAGAGGGAAATCACGGATTCGTCCAGGTAGGCGCCCACCTGCTCCTTGACCCCCGGCTGGTCGCGCGCAATCTGCCCGGACGATACGCCGCGCATCGCGACCTGGCTTTGGCCGGGGCCCAGGTTCTGGATCGTGAACCCGGCCACGTTGGCGGCCAGGGATTCGATGCCGTCGATGCTGCGCTCTCGCAACGTTTCCTCGGTGGCGGCGGCCACGGAGAAGGGAGTGTTCTGGATACTCTCCTCTCTCTTCATGGCCGTGACCGTGATCTCCTCCTCGAGCTTGGTCTCGAGGGAGAAATCTGCGGTCACCGTCGCGCCGCCGTCGACCTTCAGGTCCTTGCGGGTCTGTTTGCCGAACCCTTTGAGGGTCACGGCCACGGAGTAGACGCCGGGAGGCAGGCTGATCGTGTAGCTGCCGTTGGCGGTGGAGGTTACGGACTTCGTGGCGCTGGTGGTCTGGTTGATGGCCGTAATTGTCGCCCCGGGGACGGTGCTCCCGCTGGGGTCGCGCACGGTTCCGCCAATGCTCCCCGCGGACTGGGCGAGCGCGGGCACGGCAGACAGCGCGGAGAGAAGGGCGAGAGACCACACCCACACCCGTGATTTCAACATGATGCCTCCTCGTCGTGATTGCTTGGCCGAAACCAAGAAGTTGCGTTTCCGTGACGGCGGCTCGTGCATCTTCATACGGCCGCGCGTGAGCTTTGTCAAGGGCGGGCACCGGGGGGCGGACGCGCATACGCAGGTGAGAGAGCGAGTTGCGAGGCGGGAGGGGTAGCCTAGGGGCTGGAGGGAGGCGGCCATGGAGGGAGGCGGCCATTGCCGTGGGGGCGGGAGAGGGGTATGGTCTCGGCCCGGGCGGAGCCCGAGCCCGGGGCGCCGGGTGGCGGGGAGCGGCCACTACCGCCGTTCGCGCCGCCGAGGGCTTTGCCCCGAGGGAGCAAGGAATGAATACGACACGCCGTGGCTTCGTTCGGACGGCCGGGGCCGGCGCCCTGGGAACTGCACTCCTCCCCCGGCTTGTTCGTGGCCAGGCTCCGGCCATGCCCCGGAGCCAAGAGTTCGACGTAGCCGTGGTGGGGGCCGGGGTCTTTGGCTCTTGGATCGCATACCAGCTGCAGCGCGCAGGCCGCCGGGTCGCCCTGATCGATGCCTACGGGCCCGGCAATGCCCGGGCGAGCTCGGGTGGGCAGACCCGGGTCATCCGCATGGGCTACGGAGACAAAGAGATCTACACGCGGTGGTCCCTCCGCTCGCTGGAGTTGTGGAAGGACGTGTTGCGGGAGGCGGGTCGGCCTGCGCTCTTCCAGCGGACGGGGGTGCTCTGGATGGCGCGGGAGCTCGACTCCCTCACCACGAAGACGATCGCTACCCTCGAACGGCTCGGGGTCAACCACGAACGTCTCGAACGCACCGTGCTCGAGGCCCGCTGGCCGCAAGTCGGTTGGGGCCCCATCACCTGGGCCATCTACGAGCCCGAGAGCGGCCTTCTGGCCGCTTTTCTGGCCGTCCAGACCGTGGCCGAGATGGCCAGGAAGGCGGGGGCCACCTATCTGGAAGAGAGCGTGCTCGCCCCCGTGGCCAAGGGGGGGCTGGCCGCCGTCACTACCCGCTCCGGCAAGACTGTCTCCGCGAAGACGTTTGTTTTTGCGGCCGGCCCTTGGCTGGCCAAGCTGGTCCCGGAGGTTCTCGGCGACCGGATCTTCCCCACCCGGCAGGAGGTCCTCTACTTCGGGGTACCCCCCGGGGACGAGCGCTTTTCCTGCCTGGCCCTGCCCATCTGGGTGGACTTCGCGGAAGAAATCTATGGCATACCCGACTTCCAGGGGCGGGGTTTCAAGGTCGCTCCTGACCGCCATGGTCCCCCCGTCGACCCCGACTCCCTCGAGCGGGTTCCGAGCCCGGAGGCCGTCGCTCGCGTGCGTGAGTTCGTGGGCCGCCGCTTCCCCGCCCTCCGGGAGGCGCCCATCGTGGGTTCCGAGGTGTGCCAGTACGAGAACACCTCAAACGGGGATTTCCTCATCGACCGGCACCCGGAATGGGAGAACGCCTGGCTAGTGGGTGGGGGCTCCGGCCACGGCTTCAAGCACGGACCGGCGGTGGGGGAGTACGTGGCCGCGCGGATAGCGGACGGGAAGCCCGTGGAGGCAAAGTTCAGCCTGGCCACCAAGGAGAGGGTTCAGGCGCGGACCGTCTTCTAAACGGGATCTCCGGTTTTCGCTCCCCTCCCCGGCCGCCGCGGGCCTTGCCTCAAGGGCGAGCGAGCTCTTCGAGGACGGCGTCGAAGGGGTAGAACCCCGTGCGATCCGCGATCCACTCCCCGGCAAGGACGGCACCCAGGGCAAAGCCCCGTCGCGAGCGAGCCCGGTGCTCGAGCAGTATCTCGTCCGCCCCGGAGTCGAATCCCACCGTGTGCTCGCCCACGATGCCGCCCGCCCGAACGGAGGCCACGTGGAAGGCGTCGGGGGGAAGAGCCCCCTCCAGTCGAGTGGCGGCCCGGTGGCGGGCTCCCCCCGCCTCCTCTAGGATCGAAGTCAGGACGCGGGCCGTACCGGAAGGCGCGTCCTTCTTCTGGCGGTGGTGGCGCTCGAGGATGTAGGGATCGTAGTCCGTGAAGGGGGCGAGGGTTTTCGCCGCCTGGCGCACGATTCGGTAGAAGAGGTTGACGCCTATGGAGAAGTTAGCGGCATGGACCAATCCCCCCCCCGAGGTCTCCACCAGCATCCGTATCTCGTCCAGGTGGCCGCTCCAGCCCGTGGTCCCCACCACGTATCGGCTGCCCGCCACCAGAGCCGCGGCCACGTTCGCCACCACCGAGCTCGGGGCCGTGAAGTCGATCCCCACCACGCAGCCGGGCGGGTAGGCGGTCCCGCGGCTGGCGATCACGGGCAGGTGGCCCCGCTCCAGCAACACCGTCTCCACCTCGCGCCCCATCTTGCCGTAGCCGACCACCGCCATCTTCAAGGCTGGCCCCTCTCGAAGAACTCCCGGTGCAGCAGACGTACGGCCCGCTCCGCGTCCGCGTCCGCCACCACGAAGGAGACGTTCACGTCCGAGGCCCCAAACGAGATCATGACCACGTTCACGGAGGAGAGGGCCTGGAATATGCGGCCCGCCAGCCCGGAACGCCGCACGAAGCCGCGGCCTACCACGCTGACGATGGCCATGGCGGAAATGACCCGGACCTCACCAAGAGAGGCCAGGTCGGCCTGGACGGCGGACAGGGCGGCGGGGTTGTCCACGGTCAGGGAAATGGAGACTTCGGAGGTGGCGATGAGATCGACAGGCGTGCGGTGACGGGCAAAGACCTCGAACACCTGGGCCACGAAACCGTGGGCCATCAGCATGCGGGGCTGGGCGATCAGAATGACGGAGATCCCCTTCTTGAAGGCGATGGCGCGGGGCTCGCCTTCCGCCCCCGGGGCGGCGGCCGTGATGAGGGTGCCGGGAGCGGCGGGGTTCAGGGAATTGAGGATGATGACGGGGATTCCCCTCTCCACCGCGGGCTTGATGCTCGCGGGGTGAAGGACCTTGGCCCCGAAGTAGGCCAGCTCGGCCGCCTCGTCGAAGCTGATTTTGGGTATGACCCGCGCCCCCGGGAAGACCCGCGGGTCCAGCGTCATTATGCCGTCCACATCCGTCCAGATCTGGATCTCCTCGGCGGGGAGCAGGGAGCCGAAGACGGAGGCCGACCAGTCTGAGCCCCCGCGGCCGAGGGTCGTGGCGACACCCTCCCGGGTGCTGCCGATGAACCCGCCCAGGACGGGGATGATCCCCTCCTCCGCCAGCGGCCGCACGTTTTCCCTAACCCGTGCCCCCGTCTCCTCCAGCAAGGGCTGGGCGCGGCCGAAGGAATCGTCGGTGAGGAGCACGCTACGGGCGTCGAGGGCGCGGGCGGGGACATCGGCCTGCTGGAGGGCGGCGGCCACGATCTCGCAGGAAACGCGCTCGCCCATGCCGGCGATGGCGTCCAGGGAGCGGGGGGTCAGCTCCTCCAGGTAGTGCACGCCGGTGTACAGGATTCGCAACTCGGCCAGCACTTCCTCCACCTGGGCGAGGAGCCGGTTGCGGACCTCTCCCGCGGGGATGAGGTCGCGGATGGTGTCGTTGTGCCGGGCCTGCATCTCCTGAACGACGGCGTCGCTCGCGGGGTCGCGGGCGAGCGCGGCGCGGGCCCCGCGGATCAGGAGGTCGGTGACTCCGGCCAGGGCGGAAACGACCACGACCGGCCTGCGCTCCCGCCGCTCCCGGACGCGTGCCACCAAGTTCAGGATGCGCTGGGCGGACCCCACCGAGGTCCCCCCGAACTTCATCACGATCATGGGAGCAGGCCCCGGGCCTGGAGGAGCTCCGCGTTCAGAATGGCGGCCCCCGCGGCGCCCCGGATCGTGTTGTGTACGAGGGCCTCTAGGCGCAGGTCGAAGACCTTGTCCTCGCGGATGCGTCCGACGGAGACCGCCATCCCGCCCTCCCGGTCTCGGTCCCGCCGGGGCTGGGGCCGGTCGGGCTCCGTCAGCACGTGAATGGGCTGCCGGGGCGCGCTGGGCAGGCGGCGCTCCTGGGGCTCTCCCCGGAAGTCGGCGAGGACGCGGGAGGCCTGGGCGGGGGTGGCCCGGGTGCGCAAACGCACGAAGATGGCCATCGTGTGCCCGTCGACAACCGCCACGCGGTGAACGGAGGACGAGACCGGAAACGGGGCGGGAGAGAAGGCCCCCTGGGCAAAACCGCCCAGGATCTTCTGGGGTTCGCTCTCGATCTTCTCCTCTTCGCCGCCGCCGATGAAGGGGAGGACGTTGTCCTCGATGTCCAGGGAGGCGACGCCCGGATAGCCCGCTCCGGAGAGGGCTTGGAGGGTGACTACGACCACCGACTCCAGGCCGAAGGCCCGATGGAGGGGGGCGAGGGCCAAGACCAGGCCGACCACGCTGCAGTTGGGGTTGGTGAGGATGTATCCGCCACCCGTGCGCCGGCGCTGCCCCTCCAGGGCCGCCAGGTGGTCGGCGTTGATCTCAGGGACGAGGAGCGGCACGTCTGGATCCATGCGGTGGTTCCGGGAGTTGGTAACCACGGCGTGGCCCTTGGCGGCCAACGCGGCCTCCGCCTCGCCCGCCACGGAGGAATCCAGGCCCGAGAAGAGGAGGGGGGAGCGAAAGGGGGAGTCGAGCGAGGAGACGACGCGCTCGCTCACGCTCGGGGGCACGGATCCGGGCAAGCGCCAGGTGCAGGCCTCGCCGTAGGGCTTGCCCGCGGAGCGGTCGGAGGCAGCGAGCTCGGCCACCTCGAACCAGGGATGATCGGCCAGGAGCTGGATGAATCGCTGTCCGACGGCGCCGGTGGCGCCCAGGACGGCGACCGGGGTCTTGGGCATGCAACAAGTGTAGTGCATCCCTCCCGGCAGTAGAATCGGACGCGGGAGGTAGGGGGATGGTCCTCATCGACCGGCGGGCCCAGGAGAATCGGGAGGAGGAGCAGCTCGCGCCTTACGGGATGCGGAGCGCGCGCAGCCGCGGGCGCCGATATCCCGAGGAGGAGCACCCCCTGCGCACCTGCTTCCAGCGCGACCGTGACCGGGTGATCCACAGCTCGTCTTTCCGTCGCCTGGAGTACAAGACCCAGGTCTTCGTCAACCACGAGGGGGACAACTACCGGACTCGGTTGACCCACAGCCTGGAAGGGGCCCAGATCGGCCGCACGGTGGCCCGGGCCCTGGCCCTGAACGAGGAACTGACAGAGTGCCTGGTTCTGGGGCATGACCTCGGCCACACGCCCTTCGGCCACTCGGGCGAGCGGGTGATGGACGAGCTGATGAAGGACCACGGCGGCTTTGAGCACAACCGGCAGACCCTGCGCATCTTGGAGGTGCTGGAGCAACGCGACCCGCGCTTCCCGGGTCTCAACCTGACGTGGGAGGTGCGGGAGGGGATCATCAAGCACCAGCCGGAGAGCGACGCCAGCGCGCCCGCGGAGTACGCGCCCGGGGAAGCTCCCACCCTGGAGGCCCAGCTCGTGGATTTCGTGGATGAGATCGCCTACAACAATCACGACGTCGACGACGGCCTGAGCTCCGGCATGTTCACACTGGACCAGATCCGCTGCGTGGACCTTTTTCGGGAGGCCCACGACGCAGCCCTGACCCAGGGGATCGAGGACGAGCGCATCCTCCGCCATCAGGTGGTGCGCCGGATCATCAACCGCTGTACGGAAGAGCTTCTATCCGCCTCCTTGCGTAACCTGGAGGAGGCGCAGATCCAGTCGCTCGACGACGTGAGGCATGTCGGGCGGCGGTTGATTTCATACTCGGCGGCAATGGCGGCCCGAGTGCGGGAGCTGAAGGATTTCCTGCTCAAGAACATGTACCGCCACTACCGCGTGGTTCGAATGGGGGACAAAGCGGGGCGGATCCTGCGCGCCCTCTTCCAGTCCTTCGTGAGCGAACCGCGGCAGCTGCCCCCGCGCTACCACGAACAGATCGAGCGAGAGGGCGCTCACCGGGTGGTCTGCGACTACATCGCGGGCATGACCGACCGCTTCGCGGTCGACGAGCATCAGAAGCTGTTCGATCCTCTGGTCCGGGTCTGAGGCCCTCGGCCGTACGCGAACCTCATCGCCCCGGGCGGCTTCAGACGCTTGGGAAAGAGATTGGCCCGGCCTTCAGAGCCGGAGGTTGTCGATGAGGCGGGTGGGCCCGAAGAAAACGGCCATGGAAATGAGCAGGGGTGGGTGGGCGTGGTCCCGCTCCTGCAGGGTGTCGGGGTCGGCCACGCTGACATAGTCGACACGCGCCAGGGGCTCGCGGGCGAGCATGTCCGTCATGGCGCGGCGCAGGCCCTCGGCGTCGCGCTCGCCCGCGGCCCAGCGATCGCGGGCCGCGCACAGCGCCCGGAAGAGAACGGGGGCGGCGCGCCGTTCCTCGGCGGATAGGTAGCTGTTTCGGCTGCTCAAGGCCACCCCGTCGGGCTCGCGGACGATGGGGCAGCCGCAGACCTCCACCGGCAAGTCTAGGTCCCGCACCATGTGGCGAATCACGGCGAGCTGCTGAGCGTCCTTCTCCCCAAAATACGCGCGGTCCGGCCGGAAGAGGTGGAAGAGCTTGAGGACCACGGTGGCCACGGCCCGAAAGTGGCCGGGTCGGCGCGCCCCCTCCAAGGGAGCGGCGATGCGTCCCACGTCCACGGTGGTCTCGAAGCCGGGGGGATACATCTCCTGGACGGAGGGAGCGAACAGGACATCGCAGCCCGCCTCCTCGAGCAGGCGCTGGTCGCGGGGCAAATCGCGCGGGTAGCGGCCCAAGTCCTCCTGGGGGCCGAACTGGGCGGGGTTGACGAACAGGCTTGCCGCCACCCGGTCGTTCTCCCTGCGGGCCCGGTCGAGGAGGGAACGGTGGCCCGCGTGGAGGTAGCCCATGGTGGGGACGAGGCCGAGGGGGGCCCCGCTCTGGCCCCGCCACTCCCGCAGCGCGGGAATGGCGGTGAGGGTCTTCACACGCCCGCGCTGGGCGCGGGAGGAGGCAGGGGGCGTCCCTCCCGCTCCCGCACCCGACGCCAGAGATACTCGTTGACGGGGGTGGGCACGCCAACCGCCTGCGCCTCCGCGATGACGGCGCCGTTCAGGGCGTCGATCTCCGTCTGCGCTCCCCGCTCGAGGTCCTGGAGCATGGACGAGCGGTTGCTGGCCGTGCTCTTCGCGACCTCCACCGCAAGCGCGGCGGCGTCGGCGCCCAGGTGTATCCCCTTGGCGGTGGCGACCACCCCTACCTCTTCCGCGGCCCGGATCAGCGTGTCCAGGGGCTGGGGCCCCTCGAGGAGGGCGCCGTTGGGCCGGCCGGTGAGGGCGGAGAGGGGGTTGATGGCGCAGTTCACGATCAGCTTGCGCCAGATGGTCTGCTCGATCTCAGCCGTTACCTCCGTCTGGATCCGGGAGGCGCGGAGAAGGTCGGCCAGCGGCGCCAGCGGGCCGGAGGCCCCCGCGTCAGCGCCGAGCACGATGCGGCCGGGGACGACCCGGACCCAACCGGGCCCGAGGGTGTTCGCTCCCATCAAGGCTACCCCCTGGGCTACCCGTCCGGGCGCGGCCACCTCCAGCAGTTCGCGATTGCCGAGGCCATTTTGGAGGGTGACGGCGAGGCCCCGGGGCAGGAGGCAGCGGGCGGCGACCCGCGCGACGGTGTCGGTCTGGTGGCTCTTGACGAGCACGAGCACAAAGTCGGCGGGACCCAGGGGGCCGAAAAGCGATGAAACCCCGACCTTGGCCGACCACGTTCCCGCCCCATCCTCCACGGTGACGCCATGGAGGGCGATCTCGTCGAGGGCTTCGCGCCACGTCCCGACCAGGGTGACCAAGGCCCGCCCGAAACGGGCCAGTCGCCCCCCGAGCGCGCAGGCCATGGCGCCCGTGCCCAGGACGTGCACGCGCGGGCGCCGGCGGGAGGCGGCAACCACGGGCTACCGGCTCGCGGCGGTGACGGGTAGTTCCTCGCCCAGGGAGGCCAGGAACGCCTCCCACTCCTCGGTGGGGAGGTTGTAGGCGTGCTCCGGTCCTGGGAAGAGCCCCGCCACCACGTCTGCGCGAAAGGCGGCAAAGGCGGTGGCCATGGCCTGGCCGAGGTCGGCGTAGCGCTTGGCGAAGCGGGGGGTAAACCGGTCGTAGAGCCCGAGGAGATCGTGGGTCACGAGCACTTGGCCGCTGGTGCCAGGCCCGGCGCCAATGCCGATCGTAGGCACCTCCAGCCGCTCCGTGATGTAGGCGGCGAGCCGCGCGGGGACGCTCTCCAGGACGATGGAGAAGCAGCCCGAGTCTTCGAGGGTTAGGGCATCCTCGAGGAGCGCCCGCGCGGCCTCCGCCGTCCGGCCCTGGACGCGCCAGCCCCCGAGCTGGTTCAGGCTCTGGGGAGTGAGACCGAGGTGGCCCTGGACGGGGATCCCCGCTTGGACGATGGCCTTGACCGCGGGGGCGACGGACCGTCCGCCTTCCAGCTTGACCGCGTTCATGCCCGCTTCCTGCAGGAACCGGCCCGCGTTGCGCACGGCTTCAGCGACGTCCGCCTGGTAGCTCATGAAGGGCATATCGCCGATGAGGAGCGGGGTTGTCGCCCCCCGGCTGACCGCGCGGGCGTGGTGGAGCATCTCGTTCATGGTCACGGAGAGGGTGTCGGGATGGCCCAGGACGACCATGGCGAGAGAGTCGCCGACGAGGATGGCGTCGACACCCGCCGCGTCGAGGGCGTGGGCCGTCGGGTAGTCGTAGGCGGTCAGCACCGCGATCGGTTCCCCGCGGCGACGTTTGTCTCGAAAGGCAGCGACTGTGACCTTCGGGCGTGGATCGGACGAGGCGTCACTCCCCGCGAGCCGCGTGCTCATAGCATCCCTCCGGGGAAGGCCATGCAGAGGGGCTCGTAGGACCGTCTGGTCAATCCGGGGGGGGCGTCCCGGTCCCCGCGGGGATCCGGGCGGCGAGTCCACAATCGCATGGTGCACTCCCACTCGCCGCCCCGAGAATGGGGTCGGCGGCACTAAACACGGTATCACGGCCCCATGGCGCCGGCCACTCGGTTCAAACGGCCCGCCCTTCAGACCCTTTCTGGCCGCGCCCTGTATGATTCTGCGGGACGAAGCCACCCCGCGCGGGAGGCGTAGCTGAACGTGAACCGGAGGAGGGCGAGTCGGGTCGGCGGGCGACCCCGGGCGGAGATTCAAGGGACGGCCAAAGGCGCAGGCGGGCGGCCGCGGCCGAGCCGGAGGGACCGATGGGGCAGATGGATCGGAGGGATTTCGGTCGGGTACTCGCTGCGGGTGTGGCCGGCGCTCTCGCTGCGCCCTCTGCGGAGGCGGTGGCACCTGTCGGGCCGGGGGGCGGGCTGACGGAGGTGGCGGGCATCAAGGTGGGCCACTTCACAGACAGCCGTCGGCCCACCGGGTGCACGGTAGTCCTGACGGAGGAGGGAGCGGTCTGCGGCGTGGACGTCCGAGGGGGGGCGCCGGGCACCCGCGAGACGGACCTTTTGGCTCCCGTGAGCATGGTGCCCACGGTCCATGCCCTCGTGCTCTCCGGAGGGAGCGCCTTCGGGCTCGATAGCGCCACCGGGGTCATGCGCTATCTCGAGGAACGGCGAATTGGGTTTGAGGTGGGAGTGGGGCGAGTGCCGATCGTGCCCGCCGCGATCCTGTTCGACCTCGGACTCGGTGACTGGACGGTGCGGCCGGACGCGGCCGCGGGCCAAGCCGCAGCGCGAGCGGCGAGCGCGGGTCCAGTGGCGGAGGGGAACGTGGGGGCGGGGGCGGGGGCCACGGTGGGAAAGTTGTTCGGGCCCGAGCGGGCCATGAAGAGCGGCCTTGGAACCGCCGCGGTCAAGCTTCCGGGGGGAGTCGTGGTGGCCGCGTTGGTGGCGGTGAACGCCTGGGGCGACGTGAGCGATCCCTGGACTGGAGCGCTGGTGGCGGGGGCACGTGACGCCGACGGCCGGCGCTTGCACGGCACCATCCGGGCGCTGCTCGAAGGTTACGGACCGGGCCGGGGCGCGACGGAAGGCCAAAACACGACGATCGGTGTCGTGGCGACCAACGTCTCCTTGACGAAAGCGCAGGCCACAAAAGTCGCGCAGATGGCCCACGACGGCCTGGCTCGCACCGTGCAGCCTGCGCACACGCCCTGGGACGGGGACACCCTCTTCGCAGTCTCGACGGGGGCGATCCGCATGGCGACGCCGGACCTGGTGGTGGGCATCGTCGCGGCCGAGGCCGTCGCCCGCGCGGTTCTGCGCGCGGTCCAACTGGCCAAGGGACTCCCCGGCCTGCCCGCGGCCGCCGATCTCGCTCCCTCGCGAGGGTCGGGATAGGAGCGGTGGAAAAGCTGTTGAGGGTCTGTGAACGCCCTGTGGGTCTTCTGGTCAAGCCTGCGGAAAACGCGTGGATATCTCGGAAAAGGACGGGCGCGCGAGGGCTGACCCTTGAAGGCATCGGGACCCGGGGGGGGCGGTGCAAATGCTGTGGAAGGCCTGTGCGTTCTTTGTGGGAGGGTTGTGCAAGAACTGTGGAGAATGGGTAGGGGGAAGGCACCCTCGTGAGGGTCACGGCCGCGATCCTGCTCCTCGTGGCCAGCGCCACCTTGACCGCGGCCCTGGGCGCGCTCTTGGTGGGCTCGCTGACGGTGGGGGTCTCTTGCTTGAGCTTGGGCCTCGGCCTGCTCGCCCTGACCGCGGCCTACCGGGCGTGCGGATCCACGCTGAGCCGGACGCCGCTTCGGCCCTTCGACTACTTGGCCGGCGTCCTATTCCTCGTCGCCGCCCTGCGGCAGTTCGGCTGGATCTGCTTCCGGCGGGGCGACACAGCCTACACACTGCTTCCATTCAACTACGGTGACCTGCCGCTCCACTGGACCTACATCGAGTACTTCGCGAACGGGGCGCCCTTCTGGCCGGAGAACCCGATCTTCACGGGGCAGAGGCTCCGTTATCCCTTTGGCGTGGATCTCTTCACCGCCCTCTTCGTCACTCTCCGGGTCTCCTTGCCTGGTCTCCTCGAGGTCATGGGCCTCGTCGCGTCCGTGCTGGCGCTCGTCGCCCTTCTTCGCTGGGGGCGGGGCTTCGCGGTGGGGGCCTTCCTCTTCTCAGGCGGTCTGGCCGCCCTCGGTGCGGGGCCCGGCCCCGAAGCGGGCGGCCCCGCCGAGCTGGCCTGGAAGAACCTGTTCCTGGCCCTTTTCGTCCCCCAGCGCGGGTTCCTCTTCGCGCTCCCGGCGGGCCTGATCCTTCTCTGGAGCTGGCGCGAGCGCCTTCTTCGGGGCAGCCGCGGGCTGCCCGCCTGGGTAGAGGGGGCGGTCTGGGGCGCGCTGCCGCTCTTCCACCTCCACACCTTCATCTTCATTTCCGTGATTTTCGGCCTCTGGAGCCTGGGGGGCGGGAGGGGCCAGCCGTGGCGGGGGCCATTGCTCTGGGCACTCGTCCCCGCGAGCTGGAGCGTTTGGGAGGTGACGGATCACTTTGCCGCCGCGTCCCTGGTGGGCTGGACGCCGGGCTGGATGATGGGGGCCCAGAACCCGCTCGTCTTCCTGGCCGTGAACTTCGTCTTCTTTCTGCCCCTCGTCCTCTGGGCGGCGGCGCGGGCGATTCGGCGCGGAGACCGCGGCCATCTCCTGCTGCTGGGGCCGGGCCTTTTGCTCTTCGCGGCTCTGTTCTTCGTGAGGGTCGCCCCCTGGGCGTGGGACAACACCAAGATGATGGTGTGGTGTTATCTGCTCGTGCTTCCCGCGGTGGGGGAGTTGGTGATCGACGCCCTGGCGCCTGGGCCGCGGAGCCTGATGCTCCTCGCCGTGTTCCTGCCCGGCATCGCTTCCGTGGTCGAGGCGTCGGTCGGCTCGGGGCCGCCCCTCGAAATCTTCAGGGTGAGCGAGCGGGAGGCGGTCTGCTCCGCCCTCTCGCCGCTCCCCATCCGGGACCGGGTCGCCACCGCCCCGACCTTCAATCATCCCGTGGCCCTCTGCGGCCATCCCTTGGTGGCCGGCTACGCCGGTCACCTCTGGAGCCACGGGATCGCCGCCGAGCCTGTGACCGCTCGCCTCGGAGACCTGATGATGGGGAGGCCGGGCTGGGAGGAGGCGGCGCGGGCGGTGGGCGCCCGCTACCTGTTCTGGGGCGCACGAGAGGAGAGGGAGTTCCCGACGAGCGACCGGCCGTGGGAGACCGCCCGCCGCCCTCTCGCCCGGGGCTCGTGGGGGATGCTCTACGATCTAGGGGAGTAGGTGCCGTCGCCCTCGAAGATCCGCCGGATCTCGAGCGGATCCGGCGTGAGGCCGAGGGCGACCATGAGCTTGATGCGGGCCTTGGGCCCGGGGAGATCCCCGCCCAGGATGACCCCCATCTCCCGGAGCATCCGCCCACCCCCCTCGTAACCGTAGGCGGGGGAAACCCGGCCCTCCGCGCAGCGGGAGGCCAAGATGATGGGCAGGCGGGAGGCCAGGGCAGAGCGCAGGCCGGGCAGCGCGGAGGGGGGGACGTTGCCGCAGCCGGTGGCTTCCACGACCAGGCCTCTCGCTCCCCGCGCCACCGAGGCCCGGATCAGGGCGTCGTCAACGCCGGTGGCCATGATGTGCAGATCGACTTCCGCGACCAGACGCTTGGCCCTCAGGCAGGGAGGGTGAAAGGGAGGCCGCCGATAAACGATCTGCCCGCGATCCAGGACCGCGAGCGGGCCAAGGGGGCTGCGAAAGGCGGCCAGGCTCTGGGTGTGCCACTTGTAGGCCTCGGCCGCGGCGAGCACCTCCTCGCCCACCGCCACCAGAACCCCCCGGTCCCGCGACGCAGGGTGGACGGCGGTCCGCACCGCGGTCATGAGGTTGGCGGGGCCGTCCCAGCTCGGCTCGGAGAGGGTGCGCATCGCGCCGCAGAAGACGACGGGCTTGGGGCTGTCGAGGGTGAGGTCCAGGAGGAAGGCGGTCTCCTCGAGGGTGTCGGTCCCGTGGGTGACCACGAGCCCATCCACGCTCGGATCTTCCAGCACCGAGGCCACCCGTGCCTTGAGCCGCCACATCCAGTGCGGCGTCACGTGGGGGCCGGGAAGACGGGCGTAGTCCTCCAATACGAGTCGGGCCTCGCGGCGGAGGCCGTGCACGCGGGAGACGATCTCCTCCCCGGAGAGGGAGGGCACCGCCGCTCCCGTGCCGGGGTCCACACGCATGGAAATCGTCCCCCCCGTGAAGATCACGTGCACCGTGCGTCGTGCGCTCACGCACGCCCCCGTAGGACGAGGGCGAGGGCTGCGAACACGAGCGCGCCCCCCGCCAGGGTCCACCGCCCGGGAACCTCCCCGAAGACGATGTAGGCGAGTAGGGAAGCGGCCACCGGCTCCCCTAGAAGGAACAGGCCCACCGTGGGGGCGGGGAGGCGGCGCAGCGACTGGTTCACCAAGCCGTGGCCGGCCAGGGTGGGCACGAGGGCGAGGGCGAGGAAGAGACCGAAGGTCCGTGGGCTGTACCCGGTCAGGGGCACTCCAAAGGGGAGGCAAAGGAGGGCGAGGCTGAAGGCAGCCGTGGACCAGACGCCGAAGACGTAGGCATTCAAAGGGAGGGCCGCGCGCAAGCCCCGGCCGATAACGTGATAGAGGGCGAGGGTGCCTGCCCCGACCACGGCCAGGAGGTTGCCGCCCAGGGAGCCGGGAGTACCTGCCCAATCCCCGGCCGCGATGAGCGCGGCGCCCCCCAGGGCCAGACCGATGGCACCCAGCACGAGCCGGGAGACGCTCTCCCCCAAGAAGACACGCGAGAGGCCGACGGCGAAGAGGGGGGCGGTGTTGACGAGCAGAACCGAGGACGCGATCGAGGTGTAGGACAAGCTGGCCACCCAGGTCGCGAAGTGGAGGGCCAAGGCGGCGCCCGCGGCCAAGAGAACGGCTCGCTGTCGGGGAAGGAGCGTGGCCCAGGCCCGACGGGCCGGTGCGAAGGCGAAGGGGGCGAGGCAGAGCGCGGCCAGGAAGATTCGGTAGAAGGAGACGGCCAAGGGCGGGGCCTGCGCCAGCCGGACGAGAATCGAGCCGAAGGACACAAGGAGGACGGCGAGGGCCAGCGGGAGGTAGGGCGAGACGGTCATCCGGCCTTCGTGCGGACCGCGTCGGCGGCGCGGGCCAGGGCCTCGTCCAGAAGGGCCGGCCGCTCGCCGCCGCCCTGGGCCAGGTCACCCCGGCCCCCTCCGCGGCCGCCCAGGGTCTCCACCGCCGCCTTGAGGAGGGCGGGGATGTCGTGGGGTAGGCCCGGGGATTGCGCGAACACCAGATGGGCTTTGTCCCCCCGGCTGCCCAAGAGAGCCACACAGGGGGAGAGAGCCACGAGTTGCGTGGCCAGGGTTCGCAAGTCCTCCGGGGGCCAGCGTTCGTAGACCGAGACCACCACCGCGGGCGGGGCCGCGGTGGCGAGCAGGCGCCGGGCCTCGCCCTCGAGGGCCCGCTCTTGGAGCACACGGCACTGCCGAGTGGACTCGGCGAGGGCAGCCAGGGCCCGCTGCGCCGCTTCCGGAAGTCCCGGGAGCGGCGCGCAGAGGAGGGCGCCCAGGCGGTCGAGCACCGCCGTCCGCTCGCCAAAGGTCGCCAGCGCCCGGTGCCCGCAGACGAAGCGGACGCGGCTCCCGCCCTTGTAGCGCTCCCGGCCGAGCACCAGAACCACTCCCACCTCCGCGGTGGAGCGCGGGTGGGTCCCTCCGCAGGGCTGGAGGTCGAAGCCCTGGGCCTCCACCAGGCGAATCGCCTCTCCCGCCTCCGGCGGGGGCTCCACGCCCAGGGCTCGGGCTTCGGCCCGGCTAACCACCTTGACCTCCACCGGCCTCGCCTCCCATACCACCCCGTTGGTCCGGACCTCGGCGAGGCGGACCTGCTCCTCACTCACCTCGCGGTCGAGGTCGATGGAGGAGGCCTCCGCTCCGAGGTGGAAGCTCACCGTGTGGGCAGAGAAAAGGTCGGAGAACGCGCGCGACAGGAGATGCTGCCCGTGATGCTGCTGCCGGTGGTCCCGCCGCCGCTCCCCGTCCACCTGCCCCCGCACCCGTGATTCCTTCAGGGGGGCGGCCAGCACGTGCAGGACCTCGTGAGCCTCCTCGATGACGGCCAGGACGGGCACGCCGGAGAGAGTGCCGGTGTCGAAGGGTTGGCCGCCGCTCTCCGGGTAGAACGCGGTCCGGTCGAGGGTCACGGCCAAGCGCCCCTCGTGTTGCCGGCGGCCCGTAACCGTGGCCTCGAAGTCGAGCAGGTAGGGATCGTGGTGGTAGAGGCGCTCGGTCCGGGGGAGGGCCGGCGACGTCACCAGAGGGGCGCCAGGTTCTCGACGTACTTGAAGGCCGTTCCCGTGTTGAAGACCACCACCGTGTCGTCGGGCGTGATGTGGCCCGACGCCTTGAGCCGGCGCAAGGCGCTCACGCAAGCCCCGCCCTCGGGGCCGGCGAAGATGCCCTCCTGGGCGGAGGCGTCGCGCACCCCCTGCACGATCTCGGCCTCGGAGACGGCCACCCCCGCGCCCCGGCTCTCGCGCAGGGCCTTCAAGATCAGGAAGTCGCCGAGGGCCTTGGGGACGCGCAGGCCATGGGCAAGAGTGTTCGCCCCCTCCCAAAGCGGGGCCTCGTCCCGTCCCTCGGAGAACGCCTTCACGATAGGGGCGCAGCCCTCAGCCTGGACGGCGTACATCCTCGGGCGCGAGGCGCCCACGAAGCCCATGGTCTCCAGCTCCTGGAAGGCCTTCCACATGCCGATGAGGCCGGTCCCTCCCCCGGTGGGGTACAGGACGGCATCCGGCAGCTTCCAGCCCATCTGCTCGGCCAGCTCGTAGCCCATGGTCTTCTTGCCCTCCAGCCGGTAGGGCTCCTTGAGGGTGGCGCATTCGTACCAGCCATGCTCCTGGGCGAGCTGGGCACAGAGGCGGCCGGCGTCGGTGATGAGCCCGGGCACGGTCTGTACGTGGGCACCGTAGGCCTCGGCCTCCATGATGAAGACGCGCGCCACGTCCTGGGGGATGAAGATGTGGGCCTTGAGCCCTCCCCGGGCGGCGTAGGCGGCCAGCGCGCTGCCCGCGTTGCCGGCGGAGGGCAGGCAGACATCGGTCGCGCCCAGAGCCCTGGCCATCGACACCGCCACCGACAGGCCGCGGGCCTTGAAGGAGCCCGTCGGGTTACCGCCCTCGTCCTTGATGAAGAGGTGGGGGAGGCCGAGGAGGGTGCCAAGGCGCGGAGCGGGGAGGAGGGGCGTGAAGCCCTCGCCCAGGGTGATCAGGTGTTCCGGGCTCTCGAGGGGAAGCACCTCGCGGTAGCGCCAGAGGTTGGGGGCGCGCAAGGAGAGGTGGCCCGGCCGCATGTCCTTGGCCGCGCTCTCCAGGTCGTAGCGGGCGAAGAGCGGAGCGCCGCACTGGCAGAGGTTCCAGCGCTGTCCAGGCGGAAAACGTCGGTCGCACTTCGTGCATTCGAGGTGGACGATCGGCACGCGCCGATTATACGACCCTCGGCCGCGGTCGAGAGAGCAGGGTGGCGAGGGACCCTCCTTGGCGGACCCCTTCTTGGCTCTGGGGAGCGCCTACTACCGCTCAGGCGCGCTCGGGGACGCCGAGCGCGAGTATCTGGCGGGTATCAAGGTGAAACCCGGCTTCGGCGAAGCCCACAACAACCTGGCCGTCGTTTAAATGCTCACCGGCCGCTTCGACGAGGCAGAGGGGGAGATCAGGCTGGCCGAGAAGGCTGGCTTCAAGGTCAGCCCGAAGTTCAAGGACGATCTGGCGCGGCGCTCGAAGGGGCAATAGCCGGCGGGGGCTTTTCTGCCCGGGGAGAGCAGGGCACGGCGGCGTGCCTTTCAGACCTCGAGGATCTCGGCTTCCTTTTTCTTGAGGGCGGCGTTGATCTCCTCGATGTGCTGGTCGGTGAGCTTTTGCACCTCGGCCACCGCGTGCTTCTCGTCGTCCTCGCTGACCTGGTGGTCCTTGAGGAGCTTCTTGAGGTGGTCGTTGACGTCGCGCCGCACGTTGCGGATGGCCACCCGCCCATCCTCCGCGCTTTTGTGGGCGTGCTTGACCAGGGTCTTCCTCCGTTCCTCGGTGAGGGAGGGGATGGGGATGCGGATGATCTTGCCGTCGTTCTGGGGGTTCAGGTCCAAGTCTGAGGTGCGGATGGCTTTCTCGATAGCGGGGAGCAGGGAGGGATCCCAGGGCTGGAGGGTGATGAGGGTGGGGTCGGGGGTGCCTAGGTTTCCCACCTGGTTGAGGGGGGTCGGGTTGCCGTAGTAGTCGACCCGAATCCCGTCCAGCATGGACAGAGAGGCCCGTCCCGTCCGCATGGTCGCCAACTCGCGGAGCACGGTCTCCACGGAGGTATGCATCCGCTGCTTCGCGTCCGCGATCAGAGGTTTGATGGCCATGGGCTACTCCTTGACGAGGGTCCCGATTTTCTCGCCGAGCACGATCCGGCGCAGGTTCCCCTTGCGCTTGAGATCGTAAACGATGATCGGGAGGCGGTTGTCCATGCAGAGAGAGATGGCGGTGGTGTCCATCACCTTCAGGCCCTTCTGCAGCACCTCGAAGTAGGTCAGGCGGTCGAACTTCTTCGCCTTCGGGTTCTTCATGGGATCCGCGTCATAGATGCCGTCCACTTTCGTCCCTTTGAGGATGATGTCGGCCTTGACCTCCATGGCCCGGAGGGCGGCGGCGGTGTCGGTAGAGAAGTAGGGGTTGCCGGTACCGGCCGCGAATATGGCCACCCTCTTCTTCTCCATGTGGCGGATGGCGCGGCGCCGGATGAAGGGCTCCGCCACCTCTTGCATCTCGATGGCGGAGAGCACGCGGGTGAAGACGCCCACCCGCTCGAGAGCGTCCTGGAGGGAGAGGGCATTGATCACGGTGGCGAGCATGCCCATGTGGTCGGCGGAAATGCGGTCCATCCCGGAGGCGCTGTCGGAGACCCCGCGGAAGATGTTGCCCCCTCCCACCACGGCCGCGATTTCCAGACCCAGGTCGTGGATCTCCTTGATCTCCCCCGCCAGGTAGTCGGTGAAGGCCCGGTCTATGCCGAAGGCTTTGTCATCCCCCAGCAGAGCCTCGCCGGAGAGCTTGAGCAGGATCCGGTGGTAGGCGAGGGCCTTCTTGGCGCCGGGCATGGTGCTCCTGCCGTCCGCCCTAATCCTACCGCGGAGCCGGCGCTGACCGAAGACCCTCCGGGTCCGGATCCGGGCGGGCGGATGTTACTCCCTGGCCCGGATCATCCCCGCTAGCGGGGTCCTCGCCCAGCCGGAAGCGGGAGAAGCGGCGGACGACAATGTTTTCCTTCAGAAGGGCGATCTTCTCCTGCACCAGGTCGCCCACCGTAATCTTGCCGTCCTTCACGAAGGGCTGCTCGAGGAGGCAGAAGGCGGCGTAGAAGTCCTTCAGCTTGCCCTCCGCCATCCGCTCCTGGACGGACGCCGGCTTGCCCTGGGCGGCGGCCTGGGCCCGGTAGATCTCCTTCTCCTTCTCGAGGACCGCGGCCGGGACGTTCTCCTTCGCGAGATAGAGCGGAGCAGCGGCCGCGATGTGCATGGCGGCGTCCTTCACCAGAGCCTGAAACTCCGCGGTCTTGGCCACGAAGTCGGTCTCGCAGTTGATCTCCAGCAGCACCCCGATCCTACCCCCGGGATGGATGTAGGACCCGACCAGTCCTTCGCACGCCGCGCGGCCGGCCTTCTTGGCCGCCGCGGCCAGGCCCTTCTTGCGGAGAATCTCGCGGGCGCTCTGGGCGTCGCCCTTGGCCTCGACGAGCGCCGACTTGCACTCCATCATGCCCGCGCCCGTCTCCTCGCGGAGCCTGCGCACCATATCCGCCGAAATGCTCATGGATAATTCCTCATTGAAGGCGATGAGCCGTCACGAATGTCGGGACGACGGTCCCGCGACCGTCCCCGGCCGAGCTCGACCCCGCCCTCAGGCGGGGGTGGTGGGGGCGACGACCGGGGGCCGGGGCTTGGGCCGTCGCACCTCGGCCGCTTCGCCGCCCGTTGTCGCCGGGTCCGGCGTCCGCGCCTCGCGGAGACCGCGGCCGGCAAGCACCGCGTCCGCCATTCGGCTGGCGAAGAGGCGTATGGCGCGCAAAGCGTCGTCGTTACCCGGTATCACCACGTCCACCTCGTCGGGGTCGCAGTTCGTGTCCACTACGCCCACCACCGGGATCCTCAGCTTGCGGGCTTCGGCCACCGCGATCGCCTCCTTGCGGGTGTCGATCACGAAGACGGCATCCGGCACCGACTTCATGGTCTTGATGCCCTGGAGGTTTCGCTCGAGCTTGCCCCGCTCTTTCTCGAGGTGGGCGATCTCCTTCTTGGTCAGCCGCTCGTGGCGCCCGTCCGTCGACATGAGCTCGAGCTCCTTCAGCCGGTCCAGGCTCTTGCGCACGGTGACGAAGTTGGTCAGGAGCCCGCCCAGCCAGCGCTCATTCACATACGGCATCCCGCACCGCTTGGCCTCCTCGGCGATGGCCTCCTGCGCCTGGCGTTTGGTGCCGACGAAGAGGAGGGTCTTGCCTTGGGCGGCCAGATCCTGCACGTACTGCAGGGCGTCCTGGAGCAGGCGGTGGGTCTTCTGGAGGTCGACAATATAGATGCCGTTGCGCTCCCCGAAGATGTAATCCTTCATCTTCGGGTTCCAGCGGCGGGTCTGGTGGCCGAAGTGGACCCCCGCCTCCAGAAGCTCCTTCATGGTCACGGTCGTAGACAAAACTGCCTCCTTAACGCGTCAGCCCCGGGCCGCGGCGGTCCGAGGGCTTTCCGGCCCCGCAGGGCTCGAAATCAACGCTTGCTGAACTGGAACCGACGGCGGGCCCCCTTCTGCCCGTACTTCTTGCGCTCCTTGATGCGGGCGTCCCTGGTAAGGAAGCCGGCCTTCTTGAGCTTGCCCCGGAGTTCCAGGTTGAATACGCAGAGGGCGCGGGAGATGCCGTGCCGTAGGGCCCCGGCCTGGGAGGACACTCCCCCCCCATGGATGACGGCCAGGACGTCGAACTTGTCGGTCGTCTCCGTCAGCGCGAACGGCTGCCGGACGAGCATCTTCAGGGCCTCGTGGCCGCCGAAGAACTCCTCCATGTTGCGCTCGTTCAGCTTCATCTCCCCCGTGCCTGGGCGGAGGTGGACACGAGCGATCGAGGTCTTGCGCTTGCCGGTGCCGTAATACTCTAGGGCGGTCGTGCTCAATGCTCCCCTCTCCTCACTTGACGGGCATCGCCAGGGGCTTCTGGGCTTGGTGGGGGTGGTGGTCGCCCGCGTAGACCTTCAGCTTCTGGAACATGGCCCGTCCCAGCTTGGTCTTGGGGAGCATCCCCCGGATCGCCTCTTCGACCACGCGCGCGGGGTTTTTCCTTCTCAAGTCGCCCGCCGC
Organism: Vicinamibacteria bacterium; assembly: GCA_035570235.1. Lineage (NCBI taxonomy): Bacteria > Pseudomonadati > Acidobacteriota > Vicinamibacteria > Vicinamibacteria bacterium. The sequence goes on from DATMML010000083.1 coordinate 43,504, forward strand.
CACTGATTTCAGGCCCCCCACGTATCCCGTGTGGTGCCGGTAGAGCTTGTCCGTTGCCTTTCTTCCCGTGAGGTGAACCAGAGCGGCGTTGATTACGATCACGTGATCACCTGTGTCCAGGAAGGGCGTGTAGATCGGCTTCCGCTTGCCGGTGAGCGCGGACGCGGCGATCGCGGCCAGCTTGCCGAGGACCTTGCCCTTGGCGTCGATCACGAACCACTTCCGCTCCAGGGGGTCGGCCTTCGGTATGTAAGTCGGCATCCGGTATCCCTCGTGCGCGTCTCCCGCGCGCGCTGCAAACCTTTAACTTATAAAGCATCACGGCCGCTCTGTCAAGGGTATCCCCTGGATTTGCGGCACCTTCCGGGCTCCTTGTGAGGGGAGCGCCCCCCCGCCTCAGCGTAGACGGGCGTGGTCCAAGGCCGGAAGCTCGCGGCGGATCCGGTCCTGGCGCGGGAAGTCGAGCTCGGCCAGAGCCACGCCTTCCCCCTCGGGCGCCTGGGCCAGGACCGCGCCCCAAGGGTCGACGATCATGGCCTGTCCGTGAGAGGCCCGACCCGGCCCGTGGGTGCCGACTTGGGCCGGGGCCAGCACGTAGGCGAGGTTCTCGATCGCCCGGGCGCGCAGCAGCACTTCCCAGTGGGCCTTGCCCGTTCGCTCCGTGAAGGCGGAGGGGACGGCCAGGACGCGGGCCCCCCGGCGGGTCAGCTCGCGGTAGAGCTCGGGGAAGCGCAGGTCGTAGCAGATCGAGAGGCCCATCGGTCCGAAGGGCGCCTCGGCGAGGACCACTTCGTCGCCGGGCACGACGGAACGCGACTCCTTGAGGTGCTCCATCCCCGGCAAGTCGATGTCGAAAAGGTGTATCTTGCGGTAGACGGCCAGGGTGCGGCCGTCCGGACCCAGGAGAAGGGATGTGTTGCGGACGCGCGAGTCGCCGGACACCTTCTCCGGGATGCTCCCGAGCAGGAGGGTGATTCTCAGGCGGCGGGCTAGGTTGGACATGCGGCCCACCCAAGGCCCGTCGAGCGCCTGGGCTTCCGGCACCGGCTGGCCCTCCGCGCGCAGGTAAGCGAAGTTCTCGGGCAGGCCAACGAGGGCGGCGCCGCGGGAAGCGGCCTCCTCGACCAGCCCTTCCGCCGCAGCCAGGTTCCGCTCCGCGTCCGCGGTGGACGTCATTTGCACGGCGGCGGCGAGGATACGACCGTTCCCGCTGGTTGGCGTCATCGCGCCCTCCTTGGGCTCCGGCCCGCGGCCCGCGGAGGCCCCTCGCTCGCGGCCCAGGCCTGACGGCTCTCCCAACGGCAGAGGCCAAAGAGCGGGCAAGCCCCGCAGGCCGGCCGCCGAGCATCGCACACCTTGCGGCCGTGGAAGATGATGAGGTCGGTGGTGCGGGTCCAGCGTTCGCGGGGGATCAGCTTCATGAGCTGGGCCTCGACCGCCACCGGGTCGTCGTCGGCCACGAGGCCTAAGCGATTCGCCACCCGGAGCACGTGGGTGTCCACCGCGATCCCCTCGTTGACGCCGAAGGCATGTCCGAGGACGACGTTGGCGGTCTTGCGGCCGATGCCGGGCAACTGGACGAGCGCGTCCATGCTCGGGGGAACCGCACCGCCGTGACGCGCCACGAGTCCCTGGGCAAAGCCGACCAGGCTGCGCGCCTTGGCGCGGAAGAAGCCGGTCGAGCGGATGATGTCTTCGAGCTCCGCGGAAGGGGCAGCGGCGAGGGCGGCGGGGGTGGGGAAGCGAGCGAACAGGCGGGGGGTGACCATGTTCACGCGCTCGTCGGTGCACTGGGCGGAAAGGATGGTGGCCACCGCGAGCTGGAAGGGGTTGGCGTAGGACAGGGCGCAGGTGGCCTCCGGGTGGGCCTTCTCCAGGATGTCGAGGATCCGCGTCGCGAAGCCCGTGGTCGGGCGTGGCTTGCGCGGCCGGGGTCTGACCGAGCCGAGGCGGCGCGACACGCCCCTGCGCGCGGTCCGGCTCTTCCCGGGGGCCCTCATCCGCAAGATTCTAGCCCGGCTCAGCGGCGGGCGGCCTCGAAGGCCTCGGGGAAGAGGAGAGACTGGGAGTCCGGGCGCTCGAGGCGGCCAAGGCGGACCCGGAGCCCACGCACGCTTGGGCCCGGCTCGAGGAGGGGACCGGCCAAGGCTCGGACCACAGAGCGGAGGGTCTCCTCATCGGAGACCCCCGGGCTGAAACTGTCGCTCCGGCGCACGGCATCCGCGGACCGCTGCACCTCGACCGTCACCTGGCGAGTGCGGAGATTGAAGCCGCGGAGCCGCCGGCAGGCGCGGCTCGCCAGGCCCTCCACCACCGCCTCCAGCGCCGTCCGGTCCGATCGCCGGTCCCGGATGGTCACCTCTTCCAGGATCCAGGCGGGGGGGGCGGTGACGGGGATCGGCTCCTCGTGCTCGCCGCGGGCGGCCGCCCGGAGACGGGGGGCGGCGGCGGCCCCCACGACGGCGGCGAGCGCGGATTCCTCGGCCTGCCCCACATGCCCGAGGGTCGTGAGACCCGCCCGCCGCAGGGCCGCCTCCAGGTGCGGGGGGAGGGCGGCCAGGAACGACAGGGGCTGACCGCTCAGGAAGGACGCTTCGTAGCCCGGCAGGACGAGCAGAAATCCACGCGGCCGGGCCCAAGAGGAGGCAGCCCGGGCGCCCAGGCGGGACGAGGCCATCCCCAGCGAGGCGTCGAGCCCGAGCCGGCGTTGGATTTCGTCCTTGATCTTCTCCGCGGCCGGGACCGGGTTGGGGCCGGACGGATCCTCGGGCGTGAGGTCCACGTAGGCCTCGTCGGCCGAAGGCCGCAGCACGCGGCGGCTGGCCGCGAGCAGGATCGCGGTCACATCGTCGCTGAAGCGGCTGTAGGTGTCGAGATCGCCGCGGCGAAAGACGCCTTGGGGGCAGAGGCGACCAGCCTTGGCCAGGGATTGCCCGGGGCGCACGCCGGCCAGGCGGGCCTCTGGACTGGCCGCGGCCACGAGGGCAGACGAAGCGTCGTCCCCCCCGACGATGACCGGGCGTCCGCGCAGGCCCGGATCCAAGCTCCGCTCGACGGAGACGAAGAAAGGATCAAGGTCAACGTGCAGGATCCGCCGCCGACGTTCGCTCACGTGACAAGCATAGGACGGGACCCAGCCGTAGCGGGTCCGCCGCCGGCGGTCAGTGCAGGGGGCCTTTGGGGGGGGCGAAGGAGTCTTGGTAGAGGCGGAAGTTCTCCTGGAGGGCGGCGATGAGGCCGGGGATCATCTGCACGGGTACGACCATGCGGGCCCGGACGGGCGCTTTCACGATGTGGGTCGTCTGGGCTTGCTGGACCTCGCGCTCGCTGATGGGCAGCATCTCGCAGAAGGTCAGGGTGAAGTCGAAGGGCGAGTTCTGGATCGAGCAGAAGTTGCTATAGACGCGGGGGACGTTCGAGGTCTCGTCGGGCACGACCGTGAAATTGACGGATTTCTTCTCGTTCTCCATGGGGTGGGCGGGCCTCCGGCGGCCAGTTTACTGCGTCTAGTACTTGCGGAGCACGCCGATGACGACCCCCTGGACCCGGAGGTCGCCCTCGTCCACGAGAATTGGCCTCATCCGGGCGTTGGCGGGCTGAAGCCGCACACGCCCATCTGCTTCGCGATAGAGCTTCTTCAGGGTAACGTTCTCGCCCTCCAGGAGGGCGATCACCATCTCTCCGTCGCGAGCGACCTTCCGGTTCTCGACGATGACGTAGTCGCCGTCCCGGATCTGCTCGTCGATCATCGAGTCTCCCTTGACCTGGAGGACGTAGGTCTCCCCCCGTCCCAGCATGTCCTCGGGTACGTAGATGGTCTCGGTGGACTCAATGGCCTCTATGGGGGTCCCGGCCGCGACCCTTCCCAGCAGGGGCAGTTCCACGGCGCGGACCACGACCTCGGTGGGGACCAGCTCGAGGGCCCGGCTTCGGTTCCAGGCCCGCTTGATGAGGCCCTTCCCCTGCAGGTTGGTGAGGTGCTTGTGGACGGTGGCCAGGGAACTGAGCCCGAAGTGATCACCGATCTCTTCGATGGTGGGAGCGTAGCCTTTGCGGTCGATGTGCCGGGTGAGAAAGTCCAGGATCTCTTTCTGGCGCCGGGTCAGATGCACGACCGACAGCTTAGGCGAAACTTAGGCGAAAGTCAAGCCGGGGTCGCGATCGGTCAGGGCTTCGCGCGCCCAGATCGATGGCTCGGCAGGGGCGAGGCGGGCGGGCCCGCGCGCGCGACCGGACCGCGATCCGAGAACGTGTGGCGGACGCTGGGGGGGATCGAGGACGGGACCGACTGCCCCCGGAAGGCGTGGCGGCGGACGGAGAAGCGGGGCAACGCTACAAAGCCGCCATAGGGCAGGTAGGGGACTCCCGCCGCACCGTAACCCAGGCCCATGCCGCCGTAGCCGGCTTCGGCCTGCTGGGCCTCGGCTTCCGCGGCGCGCGCTCGGGCCTCGGCCTCACGCGCCCGGGCCTCGGCCTCGCGTGCCCTGGCCTCGCCCTCCACCCGAGCCCCGTACGCGGCATCCGCCTCCGCCTCCTCGCGCAAAAGCGCGGCATGCTCCGCCAGCGTCACCCAGCGCCCGTCGAAGGGAACCAGGCCGCGGGCGCGATACCCTTCTTCGGCGCTGGCCCAGTGATCGCCCACGAGGACCCGGCCCAGGGCTTCATTGGCCTCGCCGTTGGCGGGGTCGATCGAGAGAGCGTGCGTGAAAGCCTCGCGCGACTGGGTGAGCAGGTCCTGCTGACGGGCCCACCGTCCCAGGGCCAGCCAGCCCGCGAGGTCAGTGCGGGAGAGTCCCGAGGCACGCTCGCGATAGAGGGCGAGGGGAGTGGGGCCTTCCTGGATGGCGAGTACGCGCGAAAGGGGCAGGGTGACAAGCCCGGGCCCCACCTCTACGACGACGGACGACGCCGTGCGCTCGACGATGACACCCGTCACCTTGCCGCCTCCCTTGAGCAAGACTTCGTCCGCACCCGCCAGGGTCGGGGTAAAGCAGAGAAGAACCAGGACGGCTCGGCGCATGGCACCCTCCTGCTCCACTATGAACCTCAGGCCCGGAGGGGTCAACGGGAAAAGCGATCCCTGGAGGGTAGAATGCCCAGCGCCCATGGTGCGCCGGACGACGTGGACGTCTGCGGCCGGATGGGCGACCTTGGCTGCCGTGGCGTGCCTGGCCCTAGGTGGGGCGGCGGCCCGCCCGAATGGGCTTCTCCTGGGCGTGCCGGGCGTCGCCGGCCTCCTCCTGATCATCCTCGGTTCGACTGCGGCGGCAACCTGGGGGGCTGCCTCCTCCGTGGGCATGGCCGGCCTGGGCCTGCTCTTGCCGCTGCTGCTCCTCCTGTCCGGCTTGCCTCTCCCGGGGGTGCGGGCGGTTTCCGGGCCTCCCCTTTTCGCCCTTGTGCTGGCGGTGGTGGCGGTCGTCCTAAGCCAGGCGGCCCCTCGGCTCTCCCGCGCGGTCTTCCTGCCCGTCGTCTTCTTGCTTTACGCCGGCATCGCCGCCCGCTCGCAACTCCAGGTTGGGCCCGAGGGTGATGAGCCGCAGTACCTCATGGTGGCGGACAGCCTTTGGCATGAGGGCAACCTTTCGCCAGAGAAGGGGTTTTCCGAGGGCCGGTACCTGGCCTTTCATGACGGCCCGCTCGCCCCTCACTACCGGGTCCGGGGCAAGGGCGGACAGATCTACTCGCTCCACGCGGTGGGCCTCTCCCTCCTCATCTTGCCGGTTTATGCGCTAGGAGGTTATCCGGCTGCCTCCTTTTTCATGGCCCTCCTTACGGCCCTCCTGGCCTGGCAGATTCGGGAGTTATTGCGGACCGGCACCGGATCCGACCCCTTGGCGGAGGGAATGGGGTGGGTTGTCGCGTTGAGCCCTCCGCTCATCCACTATGCAGGCCTGATCTTCACCGAGGTGCCCGCGGCGCTGATCCTCGCCACCGTGCTCCGGCAGGCCCAAGACGTGAAGGGTTGGAAGTTACAGACCGCCCTCGGCTTGGGCATGGGGTTGGCCTTCTTGCCCTGGCTGAACATCCGATACGCTCCTCTAGCCCTCATCCTGCTCGTTTACGGCCTTTGGAGCCGGCCAGGGCGGTCCCGGTCCCTGGCTTTAGCCCTTCCGAGTCTGGTTTCCGCGCTGGGAATCGCCGCGTATCATTCCGTCCTTTATGGATTTTTTGACCCTCGCCGGGTCTACGGTCGGCGGCCCGAGATATCGCTCACCAACGTTCCCGAGGGTTTGCCGGGTCTTTTGCTGGATCAGGAGTTTGGCCTGCTGGTGTACGCCCCCCTCTTTGTTCTGGCCCTTCCCGGGTTTTGGTCGCATTGGCGCAAAGATCGCAAGCAGTCAATCACGTCGATGGCCCTCCTGGCCGTGGTTTTCTTGACCGCCGCCTCGTGGCCGATGTGGCGAGGGGGCTTCAACCCCCCTGCCCGGTTCCTCGTGCCCGTTATCCCAATCCTGGCCCTGCTCAGCAGCCTGGCCGTCCAGCGGGGACTGGGAGCGGGGGGGGCCCTTCTCATCGGGTGGAGCCTTTGGGCCGGCGTTCTGGGGGCCTGGGAGCCCCGCCTGGTCCACCGCGATCGGGACGACACCGCGCCCCTCTTCAGGGCCTATTCCGGGGCTGAGGAGTGGACGCGGCTGCTTCCCGGCCATGTCCTTGCAGATCCTGACCGTTACCGCCTGAGCCTGGTCTGGGGCGCCGCGCTCGTGCTGGCCGTCAGCCGACGGCGATCGCCGGCGACCCCGACCCGAATGGCTGCGGCCTCGCTGGGCCTCATTGCGGCTGCCGGCATCGCCTCGTCCCTGTCGCACGCTCGGGTGGGCGGCCGGGATGCAGTGCGGTTGATTGGGCAGCGGGCGCTCGAAGTGCCGGGCTGGGCTTGGGCGGGCCCGGCCGCCCGTTGGGGTCCCTCGGATCTCGCCTGGGGGCCCCTTTACGAGCCTCATCGGCATCCCGAGGGCGCCGAACTGGGTAGCCGTTTGACGCTGCCCGCTGGGCGGTATCGGATCGTTCTTGAAGCGGAAAATCTAGCTCCGACGCAATCTTCCCCTGTCCTCGTCGCACGCCCGGACGCTCCTGGGGCGCCGGAGGGCCTCTGGCCCTTGGCCCCGGTGGGTCCCGGCTGGACCGGCGTCTTCGAGGTGCGGCAGGGCGGAGCCGTGACCCTTCTTGTCCGGGGGGGAGGGCCTTTCCTTCTGCACTCATTGAGCTTAGAGCCTCAACCCTCGAGAGTAGATCCGGTCTAATCCACCGAGGGGAGGAGGACACCGATGAAAAGGCACCTCTTGTTGGCGATGGGCGTGCTCGCCGCGGGCGGAGCGGCTTTGGCCGCCCTCCCGGATCCCGATCCCGCGGCGGCGGGCCCGGATATGGCGCGGATGCAACAGCAGGCGGGGCTCACGGATGCCCAGGTCACCCAGCTTAAGAAACTCTGGGGCGACCAGCGAAAACTGGCCATCCGACGGCGGGCTGACATGGCGATCGCCCGTATGGAGATGGAGGAGCTGCTCGATGTCCCCTCTATCGACGAGAAGGCCCTGAACGCCAAGGTGAAAGAGCTGAGCGACTTGCAGGCGGCGACCCTGCGCTCGCGGGTGGATGCCCAGCTGGCCCTCCGGAAGGTCGTCACCCCCGACCAGCACCAAAAACTCCGAAATCTGCTCCGCGAGCAGCGGTGGCGCGGACGGGAAGGTCCTCCGCAGCGGGGCGAGCGCCGGCCCGGGCCGGGTGGGGCGGGCGGGGGAGACCGTGAGAGGGATGACGAGGGGGCGGACACGCCGGGGGCGCCTCGTTGACAGCCTGCTAAGCTCGGTGCGACAGTGGGTTCCACCGTGACCGCAGAGACGCTCGTTTCACCCTTCGCCCTGGCCGTGGCCGGGGAGAGGCCGCCCGCCTTGGGGTCGCGCCTCCACGTGGAGGACCGCGAGGCCGTCGAGGCCTGCCAGGGCGGGGAGCGCGAGGCCTTCGACCGGCTCGTGGAAAGGTATCAGCGGGACGTCTATCGGCTCTGCTACCGCTACGTGAACAACCACGAGGACGCCAACGACATGGCCCAGGAGGTGTTCATCAAGGCATACCGGGCCTTGGGCCGTTTCCGGGGCGACAGCTCGTTCTCGACCTGGCTCTACCGGATCGCGGTCAACACCTGTCTCAACTTTCGCGCCTCCCGCCGCCCTCCGGGGGAGGAGCTTCCCGAGGGCCTTCCGGACACCTCGGCGGCCGTGGGGGAGCAGCTGGAGAGGGAGGAACAAGCGCGGCGGGTTCGCGAGGCCGTCCGCCGTTTGCCCGAGAAGCAGCGCGCCACCTTGATCCTGAAGATCTACAACGACCTCACGCATCAAGAGGTGGCCGTCATTCTTGGCTCGACGGTGGGGACGGTGAAGGCAAACCTCTTCCATGCCCTTGGAAACCTCCGGCGCATCCTGGCCGTGGCGGGCGGGGAGTGAAGTCGATGGCAAAGCACCTGTCGGAAGAGAGACTGCTGGATGTCGTGGAAGGCGCCGCGGATGGGGACGCGCGCGCGCACGTGACCGTCTGCTCCGCCTGTCGGCGCCGCGTGGACGAAGCTGCGCTCGGCCTCGCTCTCGCCCACGAGGCGGAGGTGCCGGAACCAACCCCGCTGTATTGGGAGGCCTTCCGGCGCCAGGTGGGCCGGCGCCTCGTCAGCGAGGATCGGACCTCCTGGTGGTGGAGGCTGGTTCCCCTGCTGGCCGCGGCCGCCGCCCTCGTGGTCATCGTTCCCAGCCTCAGGGCGCCTGCGGTCGCCCCGGGGTCGCTAGCCCCGGTCGTCCCCGCCTGGTCGGCGCTGCCCCCTTCGGAGGAGGATCCGGGATGGGTCGTTCTCCAGGGCCTGGCGGCATCGGATCCGGAGCTGGCTCCGCCGAGGGAGGGCCGGGGCGTGGCCGAGCTTTTGGGCGACCTGTCGGAGGAGGAGAGCCTGGCCTTGACCGATGCGCTGCGAAAGAAACTGAAGGAGGGCGAGCTGTGAGCTCTCTCCTCCTGGTCGCCGGCCTCGCCCTTCTGAGCGCCGCTGGTCCCACCCAGACTCCCGGCCCCCCCGCGCCCCGCAGCGGCCCGGGCTTGGAGGCGGCGAAGATGATCGATGCCTACATCGTGAGCAACCTCCAGGAGAGCCTCGGTCTCAGCGACGAGCAGTTCGTGAAGCTGCTGCCGCTGGTTCGCCATCTTCAGAGCGACCGCCGTGACTTCGTGCAGCGGCGCAACAAGACGGTGCGGGAGCTGCGACGGGAGCTGAACTCGGGCACGGCCACCGAGCCGCAGGTGCTGGACACCTTGCGGGAGCTGAAGGCACTGGAGAGCGACGGGCCTTGGAAGGTCCAAAAGAGCCTGGAGGCGATCGACGCCGCCCTGACCCCTCTCCAGCAGGCCAAGTTCCGGGTTCTCGAGATCGAGGTCGAGCAGAAGATCCGGGAGCTCATGAACCAGATACGCCGCCAGGGACAGCCTGCGGACCGTCCCCCCCGGGATCGCCCGGCCCAGGACCCCTGACCCGCTAGCGGAGGCTTGGCGAGCGGTCCGGAGGCTTGCCGCTCTTTCGGTCGTCCCCTATACTGCGGCGTCATGGCAAAGAGCAGCGGCGGCCAGGGACGAGGGCCGAGGACCGGAAAGCCGGGGAAGACCTCGCCCGCAAAGCCGGCGCGGAGGCCCGTGAAGCCTCCCGTCGCGGCAAAGGCGGCTAAGGCCAAGCCCAGAAAAGGCGGCCCCGGGCCGCGCCCCGCGCGCGGGGAGGGTCCTGCCAAGGCGGGTGAGCGCCCAGGCGCCTCCCGGCCGGGCCGGAGGAGGGGAGACATCGGCCGCCGCCCTCCGGTGGCCAAGGCGGCACCCCCCGCCCCGCGCGACGAGAATGCGCTCAGCGAGGAAGACGCCATCCGATCCGCTAAGTTCCTTCCCCGCGATCTGCCCCCGCGTCTGTTCGAGGAGGAGCGTTTCCTCTTCCCGGAGAGCTACGGCGTCAACCGCGTCCGGCTCCTGGTCAAGGATCCGGAATGGCTCTTCGCCTATTGGGATGTGAACCCGGCATCGTTGGGCGATCTGGGCCAGGGCCTGGGGGAGCGGGCGCTAGCGGTGTCGCGGCTCACCCTGCGCATCAAGGATCCTGTCCACGGCGGCTCGAGCGACATCCTCCTGCCCCCGGGAGCCCGCTGGTGGTACGTCCGGGGCGATTCCGCTTCCCGCTCCTACCGGGCCGAGCTCGGCGTGACCCTGCCTTCGGGCGAGTTCCGTCGGCTGGCGGAGAGCAACACCGTGGTGACTCCGCGCGTGGGGCCATCCTCGCAAAGAGCCACCCGCCGGATAACCTATAGCCAAGTGCCGGCCATGCCCCCGCAAGCGCCGGGGACGGGAGAGGCGGACGAGAGCCGGACGTCCCCCGGTCAGGCGGTCGGGCCCTGGCAGGGGCCGTCCGGCGACGGACTCCGCTCCGGACCGGGCGCGCCCCGCGAGCCCACCCCGGCCGGGCCGGGTGGGGCGAGCGACGCCTTCTCGCCGGGCGGGGCCAGCGACGTCTTTCGGCGCTAGAAGCCCTTTATGCCTGCCGGGTACTGGTGTCCGGTCCTCCACGCCCACCTTCCGTACGTGCGGCATCCCGAGTACCCGCAGTTCCTCGAAGAGGACTGGTTCTTCGAAGGGCTGACCGAGACCTACGTCCCTCTCGTGGCGGCCCTCGACGGCCTACTCGCGGATGGCGTGGACTATCGGCTCACCATGACGCTCTCGCCCCCGCTCATTTCCATGATGACGGACGGGCTCCTTATCGCCCGGTACCACCGCTACCTGGACAGCCTCCTGGACCTGGCTGGGCGCGAGGTGGAACGGACGCGGCACGCCGACCACCGCTTCCACGACGTGGCCCAATTCTACGTTCACGAGTTCGGCCGGATCCGGCACGTCTTCCGCGATGTCTACGGCTCGAACCTGCTCCAGGCTTTCCGCAAACACCGTGACGCAGGCAAGCTGGAGATCATCACCTGCGGCGCCACCCACGGGTTCCTGCCCCTCATGGATCCCGTGCCCCAGGCCGTGCGCGCCCAGGTGCATGTGGCGGCCCAGCACTACCGAAAGCATCTCGACCGCGATCCCATAGGAATCTGGCTCCCCGAGTGCGGGTACTTCCCGGGGCACGAGACCTTCCTCCGGGAGGTCGGCCTCCGCTTCAGCTTCCTGGAGGCCCACGGGCTCACCGACGGCCACCCCCGGCCCAGCTACGGGGTCCACGCCCCGATTGTCTCCCCGGGGGGCATCGTCTTTTTCGGTCGGGACATGGAGTCCTCGCGACAGGTGTGGAGCGCGGAGTCGGGCTACCCCGGGGACCCTGACTACCGCGAGTTCTACAAGGACGTGGGGTGGGAGCTTCCCCTCGACTACCTGGCGGACTTCCTGGGGGGCGGTCCGCGCCGAAACCTGGGGATCAAGTACTACCGGGTCACGGGCAAGGTGGGGCTGGGGGACAAGCAGCCCTACGTTCGCGCCTGGGCCCTGGAGAAGGCCGCCACCCACGCCGGCAACTTCCTCCAGAACCGCCAGAAGCAGGTGCAGCACTTGGCGGGGACGATCAGCCGCCCGCCAATCGTGGTGAGCCCGTACGACGCGGAGCTCTTCGGGCACTGGTGGTTCGAGGGCCCGGATTTCCTGAACTACCTCTTCCGCAAGATGCACTTCGACCAGGAGGTGGTGAAGCCCATCACGCCCTCGGAATTCCTCCAAAAGTTCCCGGAGCTCGAGGTCGTCCAGCCCCCCATGTGCACCTGGGGGGCCAAGGGCTATGCGGAGGTGTGGCTGAATCCGGGCAACGACTGGATCTACCCTCACCTGGACATGGCCGCCGAGCGCATGGTGGAGCTGGCCCGGCGCTACCCGGCGCCGAACGATCGCGAGCGACGGGCCCTGAATCAGGCGGCCCGGGAGCTGCTCCTCGCCCAGGCTTCCGACTGGGCTTTCATCATGAAGACGGGCACCACCGTGGAGTACGCCAAGAAGAAGACCCGGGACCACATCGCGCGGTTTGACTACCTCTACCGCGTGCTCTCCGGCGGGTTCCTGGAGGAGCCGATCCTCCGGGAGTTCGAAGACCGCGACAACATCTTCCCCGACATCGACTATCGGGTGTACACGCCGTAGGGGGTGTGGCTTTCGAACTGGGACAGGAGCGTTTTCCGCCCGGCGCCGTCTCGTTCTCTCCCCTCGAATCGACCGGACGAATTGCGGGCGAGCCATTCCGACTGTGAGCCTCGGTCGGTTCGGCGGTCCTTGACAGGCTCTCGGGCCGCGTAGTACGGTCCCCACATCCCTCGGCCTCTCTCGGTTCCTGCACGCGCGGGGATCCGTTTCGCTGCCGTTGTCCGCCACCGCTGAAGGGCGGCCCGCTCACGAGGAGTCTGCCATGGCTCGCGTCCTTTCTTTCTTCGGAGTCCCGCTTGGAGTCCTGGGCCTCCTCTGCGCTCCGGCCCAGGGTCAAGAAGTCGACGCTTCCGCCGGACCTGCCCCGGAGCAGGCTGAGGTCACAGGAGCGGTCCACCACGATGCCTCCCTGCCCCTCTGGCTCTTGCCCCCGGCCGCGCGGGTCCCTCGCCCTGACCACGAAACCAAGCCCCTGCCCCGTCCCCTTCGAGTCGGACCCCCGCTCGCCGACCAGGCGCTGCAGGCGGACGTGGCTCCGGCGCTTGCACCCGCCCCGCGCGTAAACGTGGACGGAGTGGGAGACGGTTTCAGCGGCCCGTCGGGCACATTCGTCGTCAACTCCGCCCCCTCCGACTCGAATGGAGACGTGGGCCCGAACCACTATGTGGAGACGGTCAACACCGACTTCGCGGTCTTCGACAAGACCGGCGCGCCGGTTTTTGGCCCGGTGCCGATCAACACCCTCTGGAGCGGCTTCGGGGGGGACTGCCAGGCGAACAACGATGGCGACCCCATCGTGAGCTATGACCGGATCGCCGACCGCTGGGTCATCACGCAGTTTTCGGTCACGGGCGCGAACGGGACCACGAGACCGTTCCTGCAGTGCGTGGCCGTGTCCAAGACCCCTGATCCGACGGGCGCGTACTACCGCTACGCGTTTCCTTACGCGAGCTTTAATGACTACTCCAAGCTCTCGGTGTGGCCGGACGCCTACTACATCACCTTCAACATGTTCGATCCCACGGGGACGCTGTTCCAGGGGGCCAAGGCCTGCGCCTACGACCGGGCGAAGATGTTGCTCGGTCTGCCCGCCACGCAGCAGTGCTTCAGCACCAGCGTCTTCTTTGGCGGGCTGCTCCCCGCCCACGTCAACAGTGCGCTTCTCCCCCCCGCCGGCGCGCCCAACCCGCTCGTAGCCCTGGGGGCGGCCGTGAACCAGCTCGCGGTCTGGAAGTTCCACACGGACTGGACAACCCCCGCCAACAGCACGTTCACGGGGCCCACGACGCTCTCCACCGCGGCCTTCAGCGAGGCCTGCGGCCTCTCGGGACCCTGTATCCCACAGCTGGGAGGGGGCTCGCTCGACTCCCTGGGGGACCGTCTCATGTACCGCCTCGGCTACCGCAACTTCGCCGACGGCCACCAGTCGCTGGTCGTCAACCATTCGGTCACCGCGGGATCGAGCATCGGCGTGCGATGGTACGAGCTTCGCCTCGACGCGGGCGGTAACCCAAGCCTCTTCCAGCAAGGCACCTATGCGCCCGATGCTAACTACCGCTGGATGGGTTCGATTGCCCAGGATAGGGACGGCAACCTGGCCCTGGGCTTCAGCGTTTCCGGCTCCGGGTTGAAGCCGCAGATCCACTACACGGGTCGGCTCGCCGGCGACCCGGCGGGACAGATGACACAGGGAGAAGGGGCCATCATCGACGGGGCCGGGGCCCAGGGTGCCAGCCTCCAGCGGTGGGGCGACTACTCGATGATGGCGATCGACCCCAGCGACGACTGTACGTTCTGGTACACCAACCAGTACCTTCCCGCGGACGGCACCTTCAACTGGCGGACCCGCATCGGCTCCTTCCGCTTCCCGGAGTGCGGGACTACCGCGCCCGTCATCACCCTCAGGATCAACGGGCAACATCCGACCCCGCCCGTGGTCACGGTCAGCGGCCCCACCCTGCTGACTCTGGATGTGTCGCCCGGCACCCTCACCGCTCCCGTCGATTGGTACTGGGCGTTTGACTTCAACGGAACGCTCTTCTGGGTGACCTCGGGTGGCATCTCGACCACGCCCGCGCCGTGGTTCCACGCGCCCCCCGTGGCCTTGACCAACGTGACGCTTTTCAACCTTACCTTGCCCCCCGCCAGTACCATCACCAACCTCGTCTTCATGGCGGATGGGGCGAGCGCCCTGAGCTTCGACTTCATCACGGCAACGCGACCCTAGGCCAAAGAAGGGTTCAGCCAGGCCCACGCGATCAGCTTGGGGGGCTCCCCGAGCTCTGCTTGTGCGGAGCGGTCAAGGAACGCCAGAGGTGCCTTGCCCCCTGGAAGAGAAGGCCGGTTAGCCCCCAGATCGAGACCAGGGGGTCGAGCACGTAGTCCCAGAGGTTGGTGGATTCGTGCCCGCCGAGGGCGTAGGCGAGAACGGCCCCGGCCAGGCAAAGGCTCACCAGGGGCAGCCGTTGAAGCCAGGCGGCCAGGGCCAGGAGCAGCACCAAGCCGACGAACCAGGGCGTGGCGTAGCCCAGGCGGTAGGGGTCGACGGGGCCGAGGCCCAGGGCAAAAGGATAGAGGGCGAGGCCGCCCCCGGCCACGACGCCTTGGAGGGCGAGCCGGCTCCGGGGGTCGATGGGGCCCCAGCCAAAGAACGGCCGGCCGAGCGCGCGCAGGAGCAAAACGGTGGTGGTGAGGCTCAGGTCGCCCAGGACGCCACGGACATAGCCGGCGGGCGTTAGCCCCCCGAGGGGGGCCAGGGCGAGGATGGCGGTCGCCGCCAAGAGGAGGGCAAGGCCGGCGCGGGGGAGGCGGCGGACCCCGGGCCAGAGCAGGGGCGCGGCCGCGATCAGGAGGGCGGCGCTCCAAAGCCCGGCGAGATCAGTGGGGCTCGGCATGGGAAGCACCCGACAGCTGTTGGTCCAGCCAGGCCCGATTGAAACGGACGTGCTTGATGAGCGTCCGGTTCCAGGCGTAGACCAGGTGAAAGTCTCCGTCTCGGGTCTGGATCAGGGACGGGTACGAGAACTCGAAATGATACCGGTCGCCCCAGCGCATGGCCCGCTTGACGGCGGGGCCGTAGGCGCTGGGGTCGGCGAGGGCGGAGTCCGAGGCGCGGGCCAGCCGCTCGATGATCCGGAGATAGCGCCCCTCGTCGGGGGGCCGTTCCCGCCGGGCCAGTTGGTCCTCCAGCTGATGCACGGTCTCCCAGCTTTCCCCGCCGTCCCCGGAGATCACCAAGGACAAAGCGTCCCGGTCGACCTCGATGTTGTTGAGGGCGACCAGGAGTCGACCGTCGGGCAGCACCACCCCGGAGAGGGCGGCGTCCGGGTTGGACAGGGTCGACCAGGTCGGTCGGGTCCAGTGCTGTCCCGCGTCCCGGGTCACGCACCGGACCACGCGAGGGTGCCGTTCGGGGCCCGCGTAGCGCATGAGGGCCACCGCCTCGCTCGGGCCTCTCACCAGGACCACCGGCTGCAGGCCGAAGCCGCTGGGGCTCAGCCGCTGTTTGTCGATGACCCGGCCCGCCCCGTCCAGGCGCAGGAGCTCTGCGAACTGGCCGATGAACTCATGGTAGACGGGGAGGCCCATGGTTCCATCGGCGTAGAGGAAGGGCGCCCCCCGGACGAGGGTGCTCACGTTGACGAAGGGAGAGGTGATGAGCCGTCGAGGGGCACTCCAGGCCTCTCCCTCGTCGGAGGAGGTCATGGCGGTGATGGAGCTGCCGGCCCAGCCCCCCACCGAGACCGTGACGTAGAAGAGCCACAGCCTTCCGTCCGCGGCGCGGCCCGCGGTGGGGTTCCCGACCTTCTTGACGAGCCGCCGCACCGAGGCCTGCGTGCTCTCCCGGCTCGCGACCGTGGTCTCCCCGCTCCAACCGCCCCGATGGGGGTCGAAGACGGCGCTTCGGATCTCGACGTCCTCCGCTCCTTCGCGGCTGCCCGCATACCAGAAAGCACGCACGCGCCCGTCCTTGAGCTCCACCAGGGAGGCGGCGTGGGCCTGGGTGTTGTTGCGGGCGGAGACGAAGGCGCTGTCGAAGCGGGGCTCGTCGGGCCCCCGCTCTACCGGGGAAGAGGCTCGAAAGGGTGCGGGGGGGAGACCGGGGTTTCTCAGGATGGCCGCGCCAAATGAGAAGAGGATGAGGGCGAGGAGGAGGGGCGGACGAGAGGGGGCGCCGCCGGGCGCGTTCGTGCCCATCATCATCAACGGGGGCTCGAGCTAGGGGCGGGGTCCCCGGGGCCGGAAGCGCGGGGCGGGGAGGCGAGCAGGAGCTCCTTGATGAAGAGCTGACGATCGATCCCCCCGAGGAGGAGCTCCCGCAGCTCGCGCGAGTTGTGGCGCCCCTTTAGATCCAAGCGCTGGCCGAGGAGGGTGGCCTCCGGCGGGATCGGGTCCGCGAGGGCCTGGCGGACGGCCACGATGGGAAACCGTGCGAGGAGCGCGGGGGCGGTTGACTCCGGCCCTTCGCGGTAGCCGCGCAGGTCCGCGCCGGGGAGCAAGAAGCGATAGCGCTCATCGCCCGCGATGAAGTCGTAGGGTACCCCCACCTCCTTGCCCTTGAGGTACTGCTGAATCTGCGGCTGGTAACGGCCCCGGGGGCCCTCGAAGGGCCGGAGGAAGGCGGCGAAGCACAAGAATCCCAGGAGGATGGGGGCGTGGACGCAGGCATGGGTGAGTCGTGGCCGGCCCAGACCGACGAGAACCACGGCTTCGGTGCCCAGCAGGAGCAGCCAGTGTCCCCACCCAAAGGGCGGCATGCCGCCGGCGGCGGCCTCTTGCAGCCGGACCGACAAGTACGCGATCCCCGTCACCACCGTCGCGGTCAGAAGGAGGGTGAGGACAAACGCCCGCCTGCTGATCCGGTGCCAGTTGAGGGCGAGGAGAACGGCCAGCGCGGGCATGGCGGGCAGGAGGTAGCGGCTCGACCGCTGGCTCGGAAGACTGAAGGTCAGAAACAGGGTGAAGACCCAAATCCAGAGCAGTTTTTCCTCGTCCGTCAACTCGTGGCGCCTCTTGAAGGCGATCAGGAAGAGCGCCAACACCGGGACGGCGAGCAGGCCGGCGTTCACGGGATAGCCGAGGGCCAGGCTCCAGATGCTGGAGGCGCCGCTCAGGAGCTGCCGCCAGTAGCCGCCCGGGGAGGCAAACTTGCCGAGGTTCTCGGCAAGGACAAACTCCCTCCAAATGGCCCCCGGATCCGGGTCGAGGAGGAACCAACTACTGAAGAGGGCGAGGGAGATCGACGTGGCGAGCACGACCTTCTGCGCGTCCTTGGTCAGAAACTCCGCGAGCCGGTAGCGGCGGTGGTGCCAATACCACCAAGCGAGGCCGAGGCTGGCGGGTGCGGCGAGGGCAAACGACTTGTAAAGGAGGGCGAGGCCAATCGCCAAGCCGGCGAGGATGGGGAAGACGAAGCGGGAGTCGAAGGCGAACGGGTGCCAGTAGAGAAGAGCGAAGAAAGGCAGTCCGAGCCACAAGACCTCGGCCGGACTTGTGAGAAAGGGTCGCCCAAAGCGATAGGTGCTGAAGAAGGCCATGAAGCTCAACCCGCCCAAAAAGCCCGTCTCCAGGCGATGGGACAGCTTCCAGGCGAGCAGGAACACTGTCGCCGCCGTGAGCAGGGTATAGAGGACGCTGGGGTAACGGAGGTTCCACAGGGTCCAGTCTCGCCCCCCGTCCGTAGAGGCGATCCCTTGCCAGAACAGCAGCGGGGGCTTGGTGTTGCGCATGTCGGGCAGTTCCGACCGGAGGGGCAGGAGCCGGCCGCTGAGCGCGGTCAGGCGCGCGATGTGCTCGTAGGGGCACTCATCGCCGTTCTTGGGGATGTGCTGTCCGTCGAGGCCGTAGAAATACGCACCCACGGCCAGCAGGGCGACGAGTGCGTGCCAGGCGAGGCCCGACGGGCCCCCCGTGGGGCCCACGGAAACCGGCGTCTTGGCGGAGGGATCGCCGCTCATGGGTGGCCCCGGGGCGTCGTCCGCTCGCCCACGGTTGGAGCCGGCTATGGTTGGCTCCGGGTCTCCCCGCCGGACCCCGCCGCGTCCGCGGTCGGTACCAGCGAGTCCGCGGTCTGCGGCGGGGTGGGGGCGCTCAGGAGCTCTCCCCGGAGGCTCAGCCGCTGGGCGCGGGCGCCCAGGAGCTCCTCCTGGGCGCGAACGACCTCGTCGTGGGCGTCCGCGACCGCGACCTCCCGGCTCTCCACCTCCGCGGCCCGGGCGCGGCCTTCGGCCTCGAGGGTCCGGGCCACTTGAAGCTCCCCCTGCGCCACTCCCTCCGCGCGGCGAGCAAGGCTCGTGCGGGCGGTGGCGCGGGCGAGGGCGGCCTCCGCCCGCCGCACCTGCAACTCGAGCTCTGACTCCCGGGCCCGGCGTCGGGCCAGGACCCCCTCTCGGTCGGCCTGGACGCGGGCGGCGGCGTCCGCGGCGCGGCCGCCCGTCCAAAGGGGGAGCCCGACCCAGAGGCCCGCGCTCCAGTTGTCGGCCTTGAAGGTCCGATAGAAATCGTCGTATCCGGAGTAATGCACGAGCCGGGAATACTGGGCGGCGACGTTCACGACTGGCGCCCACCACCGACCACGCCAGGTCTCGGCCCGCTCCAGGCTGTGGGCGGCCGCGTCCAGCCCGCGGAGCTCCCCGTCGGCCGTCCGCGCCAGGGCCAGGTCGTCGCCTTCTCGGGAGTCGGGCAGGCTGGTCAGGGGATCGCCGAGGAGGCGCAAGGGGGTGTTCGCGGCCCAGCCGATGAGCAGGCGCAGCTCGAGCTGGTCGAGGTCGCGGTCGGATTCGCGGTCGAGCCGGGTCTGGCGGGCCTGGGCCTCCAGGAGGGCGGCGCGCTCCACCTCGAGCGGTGTGGCGCGCCCCTCCGCGAGCAGGGCCTCCGCCTGCGCGCGGAGCCGGCCGTAGGCCTCGAGGCGCCGCTGGGCATCCGCGAGCCGGGCTTCGTCGGCCCAGCATCGGCCGTAGGCCGCCACCACCGCCCGCGCGGTCGTGACCCGGGCGGCCTCGAGGCGCGCCCGCGCCAACGACCACCGGGAGCGTGCCTCGTAGGCGTCGGCGCGACGGGCGGGATCGAAGAGGGCCTTTCGGACCTCGACCTCCGCGATGGCGGGAAGCCGACCACCCGTTCCTCCGGGTAGGCCCTGGGCGTAGCCCGGTGTCGTGGTCAGCACGGCCTCGGGGTTGAGGGCGTCCTCGGCCAGGCGCGCGCCGGCCGCCCCTTCGTTCTCGTTCGCGAAGGCCACGGCCACCTCGGGGGCGTGGGCGAGGGCGAGCTCGATCGCCCGCTCCAGGCTGATCGGCTCGGGGGCTTGGGCCCGGCTGGAAGGGCCGAAGGCAGAGACCATGACGGCCAGGATCGGCGCCCAGGTCCAGGGGAAGAAGGAACGGTCATTCATGGCGAAGGGCCTCCACGGGATCGAAGGATGCGGCGCGCCGGGCGGGCACGACCCCGAACAGCACCGTGACGCAGCAGGAGAAGAGTACGGCCAAGAGGGCGGAGGCCATGGAGATGGACACCGCGACCTCGGGCCAGACGAGCTGGGCGAGGAGGGGAAGACCGAGGCCGATGGCCGCCCCCGCGGCGGAACCGGCACCGCCGAGCAGGAGCGCCTCCAGCAGGAATTGGGCGAGGATGTCGCTCCGGCGGGCCCCCAGGGACTTTCGGAGTCCGATCTCGCGTGTTCGCTGCTCCACGGAGACGAGGAGCACGTTCATGATGCCGACCCCCCCCACGAGCACGGAGACCGCGGCCACGATCACGAACACCCCCATGAGGCCCCAGGAGATGCGGTTGGCCATTCCGATCACGGTGGCCATGCTCTCGACCTCATAGCGGGAGCCGCTGTGATGGCGTTCGGCCAGGATCTGGCGGGCCGCCTGGGAAGCGTTCGCGATCTGCTGGAAGTCGCGGACCTCGGCGAAGAGCGTGCTGACCCTGCGCTCGGGCGTGAACAGCCAAGCGGTCGTGATGGGGACGAAGATCGAATCGGGAGTCACGTCGCCCTGCCCCAGGGTGTCCACCGGCTCCTCGAACTCGCCCACCACTGCGAACGCCACCCCCAGATTGCGGACCATCTTGTCGGGGGAGTCGTCGTTGGCGAAGAGCTCCTCGTACAGGTGGCGGTTGACCACGCACACTTTGGCCCGCGTGCGGACGTCGTCCTCGTCCAAAAAGCGCCCGCGCAGCACGCGCAGGTTCTTGCGGACCCGGGGATAGTTCGCGGTCGTGCCGAGGACGGTCAGGTCCACCATGCGGGCGAGGGCGGGGGTCTGGCCGTGGAGGATGAGCAGGGGGGTCACGCCGGAGAAAAGGTCGGTACGCTCCAACCAGGCGGTCAGGTCGCCTTCGTTGATGCGGTCGCTGAGATCGCGGGCCACCCCCGAGGTCACGGTCCCGGTGTAGCTGGCCCAGATGAGGTGCGAGCCCACGCCCTCGATCTGGGACATCACAAAGCCCCGCCCGGTGAGGCCCAGGGACACGGAGATGATGATGGAGGCCGTGCCCACCACGAGGCCGGCCAGGGTCAGTGCGGTCTGGAAGGGGTGGGTGCGGAAGCGCTGGAGGGCGGTCTCGAGAATCTCGGGCCGTCTCATCGGGTCAGGAGCGGGGGGTGACGCGGAGCCCCCCAAACAGCGGCCCGTCGCCGGAGAGGATGACGCTCTCCCCCTCCGTGAGCCCGGCCGTGACCTCCACATCGGTCAGGCCCACGAGCCCCACCGAGATCTCACGGCGCTCCGCGCGCCCGGCGTGCTCGACATAGACGAACCGCCCCTGACCCTCCTGATGGAGAGCGGCCCGGGGGACGAGCAGGGCCGACGGCTTCTCGCCCACCACGATCTTGACGTTCACGGAGGCGTTGAAGGGAAGGTCTTGGCCCCCGCCCGTGAGCGCGCCCAGCACCTCCGCCACCTCCCGGCCCGAGGCCTCGCGCAGGCCCCGGCCCACGGCCTCGATGCGACCATCCCACTCGCGGTTCGGGAGGCCGTCAAAGGTGACCACGAAGCGCTGGCCCTCGGCCACCAGGGGCAGGTCCGGCGGATCCACGCGCAGCCTCACGTAAGGGTGCGCGGGTTCCGTGACGCTCGCCACCACCTGCCCGGGGGAGACGGGCTCTCCCACCCGGCGGGGGAGGCCGTAGACGACGCCCGCGGCGGGCGCGCGCACGGTGAGGCCGTCGAGTTGGGCCGCGAGGTCCCTCGCGCGGGCGGCCACGAGGTCGAGCCGCGAGACCGCGCCCGGGCCGCCCCCGGCAATCGATCCCATCCGAGCCTCGGTCACGCGAAGCTGAGCTTCCGCCTGCCGGGCCGCGAGCTCATCCGCCTCGTAGGCGGCGCGGGAGATCGCCTGCTGCTCGAGAAGCCGGCGGTCCGCTTCCCAGACGCTGCGGCGGTAAGAGGCCTCCCGTTTCTCCCCGTCAAGCTGCGCCTCCGCGACAGCCTTCGCCTCGCGCAGAGCGAACAGCTCCTCGCGGGCCGCGGCCGCCTTGCCCGCCAGCTCGGGGGCGTCCAGCCGGAGCAACGGCGCCCCCTTGAACACCCGCTCGCCCTCCCTCACCCAGATCGCCCCCACCAGACCCGCCTGGCGGGCCATGAGGTCGCCGCCGGGTGGGGGTTGGAGGGTGCCCGCGCAGAGGACGGGCACCACGAGCCGGGAGCGGCTGGCCCGCCCGAGCCGCACGGAAACCCGCTGGGCCCGGGCGAGATCGAAGGCCACCCCGGCGGCCAGGAGGACGGCGATGCCGGCGACCCAGCGCCAGCGGAAACGGAGAGCAGGGTCGATCATGCTGGCAATGCTCACACCCTCGGCGGAAGGAGCGCCTCCCTACGCGACACCCGATCATATTATGCAAGACTTGAGCGGGATGGCGGTGGGCAGGCGTCGGGCCGTGCGGGGGGCGGTGTGGCTCGCCCTGCGGCCGGGACCGGCGATGCTGTGCGCGCTTCTGGCCCTGCCCCCGGGACCGCTCCGCGGAGAGGGGGCGTCGGGAGAGGCGCAGCGGGCCTTCTCCGGGGGAGAGTACGCCCGGGCCGCCGCCCTGTTCAAGGCGGCGATCGAAAAGGATCCCTCCGACCCCGGTCCCCGCCATTGGCTCGCACGCTGCCAATACGAGCTTCGCCAATACGACGAAGCGGCCAAGAGCGAGGAAAGGGCCGTGGCCATCGACCCCGGCCGCTCGGAGTATCACCAATGGTTGGGCCGGGCCTTGGGCGGCCGCGCGGAACGGGCGGGGTGGCTGACCGCCTTCGTGCTCGCCCGGAGGGTGGGGGCGGAGTTCGAGCACGCGGTGCGGCTGGACCCTCACAACCTGAGGGCCCAGCGCGACTTGATCGAATTCTACGGGCGCGCCCCTGGCATCGTCGGCGGCGGGCAGGCGAAGGCGTGGCGGCAGGCGGAGGCTCTGGCCGGGATCGCTCCTCTGGAAGCCCGCCTGGCGCGGGCCGAGCTCTGGCGCGACCAGGCAAGGCCGGATCGTGCCGAGGCCGAGTATCGGCTGGTGCTCGAGGCACGCCCGGGGCTCCCGGGCCCCTGCCTCGAAGTGGCCGACTTCTATGAGCAGCGCCGCGACGGTCCCCGCATGTCGGAAGCCGTGGAGGCTGCCACCGCCGCCGACCGCGGGGACCCGCAGCTGGCTTACTACGCGGGGGTAGCCGCCTTCCTTTTGGGGGGGCGGGACGCGGAAGCGGAGAGGCTCCTGGCGAAGTACCTAGACACCGTGCCCCCCCGCAGTGACCTGCCCACCCCGGCCGCGGCCCGGGAATGGCTGGGTCGGCTCTACGAGAGAGGGGGCCAACGCGCGGCTGCGGCCCGGGAGTATCAGAGCGCGTTGGCGCTCGATCCGGATCGGAAGGGCGCCCGCGAGGCCCTGCGCCGCCTCGGCCGGGAATGAGGCGCCCCCCGGGCCGAGCACTCTTCGGGGGGTCATCGCGAGACAGGGGGCAGTTGGCCACGGCTGCGAGGGGCGTTCTTCTTCGGTGGGAGCCTCGAGTCCGGGCGGCGGCCCCATGCAGCAGGGGGGCATGACCGCTTCCGCGCTCCCGGGCCAAGCTCGTTCCGGGCCCGCCGTTTCCCACTTAGGGGTCGGCCGGCCGCGCGGGGCGTAGACGAAGTAGGGCCGCAGGTACGCGCGCCGCGCGTAGTTCCGGCCCAGGGCCGCCCAGAGCTCGGGGGTGAAACGCTCCCGGGCATCATCATCCGTGAGAGGCTCCTCCAGGGGGGACTCCGTCACCACCCACGCCACGCGACGCTCCTCCACCTCCCGGAGGAGCGGTCCCTGGTCCCACCTTCCCATCTGGGCCAGGCCGGTGAAGTGAAAGAGCTGGATGTGGATGTCCCCGCGGGTGAAAAGGGAGAAGCTGCCCTGCTGAGAGATCACCGGGCCCGGAGCGCTCTCCAGGATGGCCCGAACCGCGGGAGCCGCCCGGATGCTGTCCCGGTCCCAGGGTCCCTCTTCGAGCAGGACGAAGGCGGGCCCGTAGGCCAGCACGAGCGCGAGCTGGGCGACGGCGAGACGCCGGTGGGCGGGGGGGAAGAAGAGGCCACCCGTCCGGAGCAGGAAGAGGGCGCCCACGACCAGAAGCTCCACCACCCACTGCCCGGAGGCGCCGGCCCGGCCCAGAGAGGGGATGGTCACGAGCAGCACCACCAGCAGGTAGCAGTCGATGGGCTCCAGGGTGCCCGCACGCAGGCGGGTGGCCAGACGGGATAGAGCAAGCCACAAGAAGGGGAAGAAGGCTCCCGCGTGGTGGATCAGGACGGGTGCGATCTGCGCGGCGTGATAGGGAAGGACGTTCATGCCCACCACGCTGTCGAGGAAGGTGCCCGCGGTCCAGGCTTGAAGCCAGGGGACGGGGGCCAAGCCGAGGACGGCGACGGTGGCGGCGTATGCGATCAGCCGCGGGCGGTCCTTGGCCAGCAGCCAGAGACCCAGAGCCAGGGGCAGGACGAGCTGGGTCTGCTTGGTGTAGACCGCGAGCACCGCCAGCAAGGGGCTGAGGACGGCGGCCAGGATACGGTGCCGGCTCTCGAACAGGGCGAACGACCAGACGGAGAGGGCGACGGCCAGCATTTGGGGGTGCGGCCGGGCGACGTTGTAGAGAACAGCAGGGAGGAGGAGGAGGAGACAGGAGGCCCAGAGGCCCTCCCGGGCGTGGCCGCGCCACCTTTGGGCGAGCCCGGCCAGGGCCGCGGCCAGGGCCAGGCTGGCGAGGAGGGAGAGAAAGCGGGCGGGCCGGTAGCCGAGATCGGTGATGCGGAGGGCGGCGGCAAGGAGGGTGTGGTACAGCGGTGTGTAGGGGCTGACCACCCAGGGAGGCGCGTTCACGCCATGATAGAGGGGCTCCCCGCGGGAAAGGCGATAGGCGTTGTTGAGGACCTCAGGGTCCGCGTCGTCCCAAGAGTGTCGCTGGGGAAGGATGAGCGGGGCCCAAAGGAGGCAGGTGAGGAGCGCGACCCAGGGCACGAGCCGCCGCAAGCGGGTCTCGAGATCGGGGGCGGGCGCGGATGCGTGCATGCCGGCCCGGATTCTATCCCTGGCCGGCGAGGGCGCGGGCGACCCCTGCCTGCAAGCGACGCTGTGCTATCGTTTCCAAGAATGCGCGGTCCCCTGGCGATGCTGCTCCTCCTTGGCGGTCCCCCCGCCCTGACTGCGGCAGAGCCCCCGCGCGCGATCGTCCTCGTGACCATCGACACCCTGCGCGCCGATCACCTAGGTGTCTATGGCTATGGGCGGCCCACCTCGCCCTTTCTGGATCGCCTGGCGCGCGAAGGGGTTCTCTTCGAAAACGCCTTCGCCTCTTCGTCGATGACGGCGGCCTGCCACTCCTCGCTCTTCACCGGCCTTCATCCGCCCCAACACGGAGTGAGGCTCAACGACGAAGGCTTCAGCGCCCCGAACCACCGGCGCTTCCGTACCCTGGCGGAGACCCTGTCCGGGGCGGGCTACACGACCGGCGCCTTTTCCGCGGTCGGGTTCCTGAACTCGATCGCGCAGGGCTTCGAGACCGTTGACGCCGGGAGCGGGGACTACCTGCGGTACCGCCAAGCGGACGCGGTGGTCGACCGGGCCCTGGCCTGGGTGGGAAAACGGAAGCGCGACGAACGATTCTTCCTCTGGGTCCACCTATTCGACGTGCACCCGCCGCGCCGCTCCCCCCCCCACGGCACGAGCCGGCTCCTCTTCGAATCGGCCGCCGCCGCCGAGCATTTCGCGCGGGAGGCCATGGAGCGCCGTGGCGTCACGCCGAGCGCTTACCCTACCCCGGCCGCCCTGGCCCTGAGCTACGCCCAGTACGACACCGAGGTCGCTTTCGTGGACCAGGAGCTGGGGCGGTTGTTCGACCGCATGGGAGCCATGCACTTGAACGAGCGCGCGGTCTGGATCGTGACCGCGGACCACGGCGAGGGCCTGGGGAACCACGACTGGCTCGATCATGTTCGCTTTCTTTACAACGAGGCGGTCCGCGTTCCTCTGATCATCTACGCGGAAGAGCGATGGGAAGAGCGGCGCGTGAAGGACCTCGTGCGGCATGTAGACGTCATGCCCACCCTCCTCGCCCTCCTCGGCCTTCCCTTCGAGCAGCCGGGCTTTACCCCCGTGGGACGCTCCCTGCTCCCCCTCTTGGAAGGAGGCAAGATGGTCCCCGCCATGTCGTTCTCTCTGCGGCGGCCCTGGGGCTCCGATCACCGCGACTGGGAGCGGGGAGAGGTCTTCGCCCTGCAGGACCTGGATTGGAAGTACATCGCCCACACCGACGGCAAGGACGAGTTCTTCGATCTGCGGAGCGATCCCCTCGAGCTCCGGAACCTGGTGGATGCGCCCTCACCCGTGAGAGACCGTCTCTCGGATATGACGCGGGAGGTCTTTGCGGCCCTGCGCAGAGAGGGGCAGGTGGCCACCAAGCACGCCGAGCCGGCGGTGACGGACGAGCTCAAAGCGCTCGGCTACATCCACTAAAGAAGGCATCGAACCCGGACCCGGGCGTGGCCGGCCGGCCCCGCGCGCCCGTTACCGAGCCCACTTCTGACGGAACCAGTCCACGGTGATGCGGATGCCCACCTCGAAGTCGACCCGGGGAGACCACCCCAGCTCGCGGCGAGCTTTCTCCCCCGAGACCTCCTTGCCCGCAAAGTCACCGGCACGTTCCGGACCGAGCTCGATGCGCACTCCGTTGCCGAGGACCCGGCGGATCCCCTCTGCCACCTCCAGCACCGTGACTTTGCGCACACCCTCCAGGTTGTAGGTCTTGTTGGCCGCCACGTCGTTCATGGCCAGCAAGTGGCCCTCGGCCATGTCGCGCACGTAGATGAACTTCCGGTATTGATCGCCCGTGCCCGAGACCGTGAGTGGCTCCCCCGCCAACGCCTTCTTGATGAACACGGGGATGAGGAGTTCCTCGCGCATGCGGGGACCGTAGGGGATCCCGTAGCGGAGCACGGTGAAAGGGACGCCGTAGAGCTGGCCATAGTTGTGGCAGACCATCTCGCTCGCCATCTTGGTGGAGGTGTAGATGTGGCCGGCGCCGTCCAGGTAGAAGGGGGTGCTCTCATCCACCGCGTCTCCGCCGGGAGCTCCGTTGTAGACCCAGACCGTGGACGCCAGGTAGAACCGCCGCGCCCCGTTGAGGCGCGCCGCCTCCAGGATGTTAGCCGTGCCCACCACGTTGAGGGTGGCGGTGTACACGGGGTACTTGAGGGCGTAGTTGACGTTGGACACCGCGGCCAAGTGGAAGATGTGTTCCGCGCCCCGGGTCGACGTGAGCACGGAGGAGAGGTCCATGAGGTCCACGTCCTCGAAGCGCACGTCCGGACGATGGGGCCGCACGCGGTGATCGATGACGGTCACGTCGTGCCCGGCCTCGATCATGACGTCCACCACGTGGGATCCGATGAAGCCGCTACCGCCGGTGACGACGACCTTCGCCATGGCGCCTCTCCTCTAACCGATGGTTTCTCGGATGGCCCTCATCACGAGCTGGGTCTGCCGGGGTTCCATCCCCGGGAAGATGGGCAGGCAGATGTGGCGGGCACAGAGATCCTCGGCCACGGGGAGGGCCGATGATGCGTAAGCACGGAAGACGGGCTGAGCGTGGAGGGGCGTCTCGTAGACCTCGCCCGCCAGCGACACCCCGAAGCGTTCCTTGAGATGCTTCTTCAGGGCGGGCCGGTCGCGCCGCTCGCGGAGGACGGCGACGTACTTGTAGTAGTTGGACACCCCACCCGGGGGCACGGCGAGGGGACGAAGCCCATGCTCACCCCGGAGCCCGTCGTCGTAGGCAGCGGCGATGGCCTGCCGCTCGGCCATCAGGGTCGGCAGCCGCTCCAGGTGCCGGAACCCGATGATCGCGTGCGGCTCCGACATCCGCCAGTTGTAGCCCAGCCGGACGTGGGCGTTCTGCCCGAAACTGGCCTTGCCCTGGTCGCGGTAGATCCTTGCCTCCTCCGCAAGGCGGTCGTCGTCGGTCACGATCATGCCCCCCTCCGCGGAGGTCACCACCTTGGTGGGGTAGAAGCTGAAGGAGGCCGCCACCCCGAAACGGCCCGCGGCCACGCCGCCGTGGGAAGAGCCGTGGGCATGGGCCGCATCCTCCACGAGCCAGAGGCCCTTTCCCCGGGTCCACTCCGCCAGCTCGCGCATCCGCCGCGAAATGAGACCGCCGATGTGGACCGGGACCACCCCCACCGTGCTGGGTGTGATCCGCCTCTCCACGTCCTCGGGGGAGATGCCGAGGGACTCGGGATCGGTGTCCACGAAGATGGGCCGGCCGCCCGCGTGTACGACCGCGGCGGCGGTGGCGAAGAAGGTGTTCGTGGGGACGAGCACGTCCTTTCCCTCGATCCCGAGCACCCTGAGGATGATCTCCAGGGCGCTGGTTCCGCTGTTCACCGCCACCGCGTGGCGGGCCCCGCAGAGGCCGGCAAAACTCTGCTCGAAGGCAGCTCCGTACCTCCCCAGGGTGAGCTCCCCCGAGGCCAGGACCTCCTGGATCCGCTCCGCGATCCAGGCCCGGTCTTCGGGCGGAAAGTGGATCCGGGCGGCGGGGACGCTGAGCGGAGCGGCGGAATCAGCTCTCTCGGGCGGCAGGGGCGGCATGGCTTTCCTCCTTTCCCGTGGGATCTCCGCTCCCACGCGGCCCGCTCTCGGCCAGCCCGATCAGGACTACGCCCCCGATCACGAGGGCGATCCCTAGCCAGCGAAGGGCGGGCACCGCTTCCTTGAGGATCACGACCCCCAGCACGGCGGCGAAGGCGTACTCCAGGGCGGTGAGGGGAAGCGCGACCGTCACCTCCGACCAGGAGAGAACGGCCAGGAAGAGAAGATAGAAAATCGCGTTCATCAGCGTTCCCCCGATGACGTAGGGGTTGGCCGCGGCGCGCACGAAGTAGGCGACGAGATCGAGGGGGGCCCATCGCTCGAGGGAGCCGACCTGCTGCATCCCATATCGAACCAGGATCTGTCCGACCGCGGCGCTTGCGCAAGCCAGGGTCATTGCGGTGAGGGTTCGCGACATCGGGCTCTCCTTCCGAGCTCGGCCCCCAGCCCGCTCGATCAGAGGTCGCCGAAGGCAATCCGGCACGCGCCGGTCGCCCGCAGCGCCTCCATCACCGAGGGGCTAGTGAGGGCTTGTAGCTCCGCCTCGTGCCGATAGGCGGGCATGTGCCGCTCCGTCTGGGGACAACGGGCGGTGGCGGGGTGAAAGTACATCTCGGTGACTCCGTCCGGAAGCCTCTGGAGGAAGCGGGCCACGAGCGCGGCGTGCATGTTGCCGCTGTCGTGGAGCCCGAAGGCGAACTGGTTCGACTTCAGGCCGGCTTGGGCGAGCCGCCGCCTCAGGAGCCCGATCCAGGGGGCGAGGAAGGCGGAACCCAGAAGCCGCCGCGCGAAGGCGGTGCGCGCGGCGCCCCACGAGGCCAGGGGAGGCTCGTAGGGCACGCGGACGGCAGCCAGGCCGAACTCTCGCCCCACCTCCACGATCATGGCCAGGACGGAGGGGTGCAGGTGCATGTGGTTGTGGGCGTTGACGTGATCGAGAGGGAGGCCGGTGGCGGCGAAGGCCTCGAACTGCGCGCGGATCTCGGCCCGAAGCTGCCGCCGGACGCGACTTCGGAAGAAGAAGCGGACCCCCGCGCGCACGAGGTGAGTCGAGAACTCGCCGTGCTCGTCCACGAGGTCGGGGACGACGGCGGGGGGAAGCAGCGGCCTCCCCTCCACCAGGACCAGGTGAAGGCCCACGCCGAGGGAGGGGAGCCGGCGCGCGCGCTCAATCGCGTCTGCGGTGGCCTCCGCCCCGACCATCAGGCTGGCTGCGGTCAGGATCCCCCGTTGGTGGGCCTCTTCGATGCCCTGGTTGACGGGGAGGGCCAGGCCGAAGTCATCGCCGGTCACGATGAGCCGCTTCACGGCAGGGGCTCCCGGGCAACCATGCGCCCATCCGGGGTCAGGTTGAACTGCTCCCCCCGCCAGATGACGGTCGGTTGGATGAAGGCCAGGGCCCAGGACACGAGCCCGGCCAGGTCGCGCAAGGGGAGAAGGCCTAGCCTTCCCACGCTCTTGCCGTCCCCGAGCCCAAAGCGGAGGGTCACCGCGGCGGCGAGGAGCCGGACGGCGAGGGCACCAGCCAGGACCTCCCAACCCAGAGGGTCGAAGAGGCGGACGACTGCGAAGAGGAGCGCGAAGGGGACGGAGCGCACCAAGACCGTGCCCAGGAATCCCCAAGGGTTGGCGGAGCGCGTGTTCTGATCCCAGTACACCTGGTGGTTCCACCATTGCCGCGGCGACTTGAGGTCCACAATCGTATCTACGAAATAGGGGGCCACGACGATTCGCTTACCGGCCGCGAGTATGCGCCGACCCATCTCGAAGTCCTCGACAAGGTAATCGGAGAGGGCGGCGAGGCCCCCGATCTCCGCGAGGACAGAAGAGGAGAGGGCGGTGGAGGCCCCGAGCACGAATCGGGAGGCCCCGCTCCAGGCGGCGAAGACCAAGCTGGGTACGAAATCAGCGTTGAGCGTGAGCTGCTCCAGGGCTTCGTACCAGCTCTGGGCCCCCACCGCCTTGTAAAACGTGCAGGCGCAGCCCACTCCCGGCTCGGCCAGAAGGGGCACGATCGTTACGAGGTAATCGGGTCTCAGGCGAACGTCGCTGTCGCTGATGACCAGGAAAGTGTGCCGGGCCCGGGGCAGCGCTCCCAGGAGATTCCGGATCTTTCCGTTGGGGGCGGTCTGGGTGTCGTCGACCACGACGTCGACCTTGGCGGAACCGAACTCCTGCTGGAGCCGGAGGAGGAGGGGGAGGGCGGGGTCGTCTTTTCTCTGCACGGAGAAGATGACCTGGAACTCGGGATAGTCCTGCTGGCACGTACTCCGCAGGTTCTCCTCCAGGCCCTTCTCCAGCCCATGAATCGGCTTCAAGACCGTGACGGGCGGAGAGAAGGCGAGCCCCGCTCGCCCTCGTCCCGGCCCCCGCCGGAGCCGGAGCACGGCGGCCAGACACAGCACCGCGTAAACCGAACCTCCGGCCACGGGCAAGAGCAGCGCCCACTGTAGGGCGAGCCAAAGCGTCAACATGGGGGGGCTTGATACACGGTGATCCGGCGGGAGCGCGGCTCGGTCATGACGTCACGGCCTTCGCTCGAGACTCGGTATTGTCGCTCCATTCTGCGGCCCCGCCCCCCCCCGGGGATCGCGCGCCGCCTCCCCCTTCAGGAGCCCCTCGACAAAGCGGGCCAGACCCTCCCCTCCGGATCGCGTGCGGGCGCGCAGGGCGATCAGGTCGGACACGAGCCGGGGGCGGAGGAGGGCCTGGCGCACGACCTTGGCCCGGCTCAGGCCACCGTCGGGGTCCTGGCAGCGGGCGAGGATCTCAGGCAGGTTCTCCTCGGCCCGGTCGAGGACGCTGCGCACGATCAGGTAAGGGATGCCCTTCTCGGCCGCCACCCGCGCCCAAGCCGCCGACTCCAGGTCGACGGCCGCGGGTTGGGCGGGGGAGCACGTCCTCCAAAGGGAGGCCTTGCCCTCCGCACTCCAGAGCAGTTCGTCCACGGTCACGAGGGTGGCCCGCCGGGGGGCCCCCTCCGAGCGCAGGGCGCGTTCCACCCAGGAGGCGTCCGGTGCCCCCACCGCGCCCGAGGAGTCCCGGACAGGGTCGCCCACGAGAATCTCTCCCGCGCCCAGGCCCGGGGAGAGGCCCCCCGCGACCCCCGCTCCCAAGAGTCCGCGGACGGAGAAGGCATCGAGCAACGCCCGTGCGCCCCGGTCCGCCCTGCGCTGTCCGACCCCGGTGCAGGTCATGACTACGGGTTTTCCCGCGAGGTCTCCCAGGAGGAAGCGGGAAGACCGGGCCCGGGTCGCGCGCACGTTCGCCGCCCGCCGCCGGAGGGGAGCGAGCTCCTCGGGGAGGGCGGTGACGATGCCCAGGAGAGGGGTCGACGCTTCCCAACCCTCGGTGCCCGGCCGGCTAGCGGGGACGGACATAGCCGTTCTCTCGAAACCAGCGGACCGCCCGCTCGAGCGCGTCCTCGATGGCGGTCTGCGGAAGCCCCAGCTCGCGCACGGCCTTGCCGGCATCGAAGAACATGCGATGACGGGAGAGTCGGACGCTCTCGATCGGTATCTCAGGGGAGCGCCCGACCAGGCGCGCAAACGATGTGTCCACCGCGGCCACGGCGAGAGGAATCCAGTGGGGGACGCGGAGGCGCGGCGCGGGGAGGCCGGTCAGCCGGGCCAGCGTCTCCAGGAGCTCCTTCAAGGTCATGTTCCGGTGCCCGAGGATGTATTTCTCGCCCACCCGGCCCTTCTCGGCGGCCAGGAGGTGGCCCTCGGCGACGTCGCGGACATCCACCAGGTTCAGGCCGGTCTCCACGTAGGCGGGCATGCGGCGGTTCAGGAACCGGACCAGGATCTGGCCGGTGGGGGTGGGTTTGATGTCCAGCTCGCCGACCGGCGCCGAGGGATTGACGATGACGAGGGGGAGCCCCTGGACGGACCACTCCTGCGCCACCCGCTCGGCCAGGAACTTGCTGCGCTTGTAGTGACCGACCATGTCCGCGAGGGCGACCGGGGTCTCCTCGGTGGCGGGCCGCCCAGTTCGGTTGAGGCCCAGGGCCCCCACCGAACTCGTGTAGACGACCCTCGACACCCCCGCCTCGGCGGCGGCGCGGAGCACGTTCCGGGTTCCCTCGACGTTGTTGGCGTAGGTCTCTCGGGGATCGCGCACGTAGAGCCGGTAGTCGGCGGCGCAGTGGAACACCGTGGCCACGCCTTGGGTCGCCCGCCGGAGGGATGCCGCATCCGTGAGGTCGCCGGGAACGATCTCAACGGGCAGGCCCGCGAGGTTGCGCCGGTCGCTCGTGGGGCGGACGAGGCAGCGCGGGCGCTCGCCCCGCCCCACAAGGGCGCGCACGAGGTGGGCTCCCAGGAAGCCGGTGCCGCCGGTGACGAGGGTGGGGCCGGACGACGAGGCCATGGACCCGAGCCTCGACCCCTTTGGTCGAGGGCCCTCTTCAGCCTAACAGGTTCCAGGCCACGAGCCGGACCATGTCCCCCGGGCTCTTGGGGAGCTCGCGGACCACGGAGGCCTCGAAGCCCGAGTGCATCGCGCAGTTCTGGCACAGCCGGTTGGTGCGGGACTCCCAGTATGGCCAGTTCGTGCCGTTCCAGAACTCCTCCCAGGAGAAGGTGTAGGTCTGGCCGATCAAGTAGCAGGGCCCCTTCCAACCTCGGGGGGTGAAGGTGACCGTGCTCCAGGGCGAGCATTTGTAGTCGCGCAGGCCGGCTGCGAATTCGAGGAACATCGGGGTCGAGGTCAAGCGGTACCGCTTCGAGATCTCCAAGATCTTCCCGAACTTCTTTTGGATCTCGACCTTCGTCATGAAGATGTCCCGCTCCACCGACTCGTAGTGGTAGCCGGGGGTGACGAGCATTCCCTCCACTCCCAGCTCGCTCAGGAGATGGCAGAGCTCCTCGACCTCGTCCACTTCGGTGTCCTTGAAGACGGTCATGTTCGCCATCACGTGATGGCCCAGCTCGAGCCCCTGCTTGATCATGGCCAGCGCCTTGTCGAAGACCCCCGCCCGGGCGCAGACCCGGTCGTGGGTCTCCCGCAGGCCGTCCAGGTGCACGTTGATCATCAGCCTCTTGTTGGGCGGGATGCGTCCGTAGACGCTCTCGTCCAGGAGGAGGCCGTTCGTGCAGAGGTAGATGTGCCGGCTGCGGGCGATGATTTCCGTGACCAGCTGGGGGAGCTCGGGGTAAAGGGTGGGCTCCCCCCCGCAAAGAGAGACCACCGGTGCGCGTGATTCCTCCACCGCTTGCAAGCACGCGGCCACGGGCAGGCGATCCTTGAGTTTTCCCGTGTGACGCTCGACGGCGCAGCCGATGCAGGCGAGGTTACAGGCGTACAGCGGTTCCAGCATCAGCACGTAGGGGAACCTCTTGTTCCCGCGGAGGGCGTTGCGGACCTGGTTGCGGATCATGTCCGTCGTGATGTGCAGGGGGTATCTCATGCCCGCATCTCCTCGATGAGCGCGAAGGGGGCGGTCGTGCCCTCGAGCGCCTGCAGGCTCTGGAAAACCCCCAGGGCCAAGAGCGGGGAATAGACCGCATAAAGGTGATAACGCAAATAGAAGACCTTGGGGAACCCGGTACCCGTCCAGTAGTCGTCGCGCCACCCTCCCTCCGGGCCCTGGTTGCGCAGCAGATACTCGAGGGCACGCCGGACCCCGGGGGAGTCCAGATGGTTTAGGGCAAAGAGCGCGAGCAGGGCCCACGACGTCTGCGACGCGGTGCTGGGGCCGATCCCCTTCTGGGCGGGATCGTCGTAGGAGGTGGGCAACTCCCCCCAGCCTCCGTCGTCGTTCTGGCAACGGTAGAGCCAGGTCGCCGCCCGCTGGTAGCGTTCCTGGGTCAGGTCCTC
The DNA here is from genome assembly GCA_035570235.1 of Vicinamibacteria bacterium. Lineage (NCBI taxonomy): Bacteria > Pseudomonadati > Acidobacteriota > Vicinamibacteria > Vicinamibacteria bacterium. The sequence continues at coordinate 77,540 of DATMML010000083.1, forward strand.
ACCCACCTGCGCGAGGCCGCGCAGGGCCAGCCAGGTGCCGTAGAGATAGTTGCAGCCCCAGCGCCCGTACCAGGTCCCGTCCGGCGCCTGCTTTGCCCGCAGAAAAGCCATGGCCCGCCGTAGGGCGGCACTCTGGGGGGAAATGCCCAAGTGGTGCAGGGCCTCCAAGCCGCGGCCGGTGATGTCTTCGCAACTGGGGTCGATCATGGCGTTGTGGTCGGCGAAGGGAATGAAAGTGAGGACCTCGTTGTCGCAACCTTTGTCGAAAGCCCCCCATCCCCCGTCCGCGTTCTGCATGCTGAGAAGCCAGCGAAGCCCCCGATCGAGGGCTTCCCTCCGGTCCTGATCGCTGGCCGGATGGGCCAGGCGGAGGCGGCTCAAGGCGGTCAGGACGGCGGTGGTGTCGTCGGCGTCGGGATAGAAGGGGTTGCGGTACTCGAAGAACCAACCCCCCGGCTCCGCTTGGGGACTCCTCCGCTGGTAGTCGCCCGGTCCCCGTGCCTCTCGGTCCAGGAGCCATCGCGCTCCTTTCTCGAGCGCGGGGTGCGCGGCGGGCAAACCCGACTCGAGGAGAGCCTGGAGGGCGAGGGAGGTGTCCCAGGTAGCCGAGAAGCAGGGCTGAATCCGCAGCGTGTCCTCGTCCTCGATCTCCAGCTTCTCCAGCTCGCCAACTTGGCTCACGAGCAACGGGTGGTCGAGGGGGTAGCCCAAGCAGCGGAATGCGATGACGGTGTTGATGATGGGAGGCAGAATCGCCCCCAGGCCATCGCTGCCCTCGAGCCGCTCCCGGATCCAGGACTCCGCCCTCTTGAGGGCCCTCGCCCGGAGTGGGGTCAGGGAGGCGGCCTCCAGCGCTTTGAGAGTCCAGTTGGCGGCACGGAAGAAGGTGGTCCACAGTCGCTGCCGGAGCCCGCCCGCAGGGCGGCGGGGCTCGAGGGGCGCGCCCGGGCGATGAAGCTCGAGAATGTTCGCGTGGTCCGGGACCGGGCAGGAAGGTCTACAGGCCCAGATGATCGAGAGGGGGACCACGATGGCTCTCGACCAAGACGAAATCCGGTAGATGTTCAAGGGGAACCAGTCGGGCAGCAGGATCAGTTCGGGTGGCACGGCGGGGCAGCTATCCCAGCGGCACTGCCCGAAGATGGCCAGGTAGATCCGAGTGAAAGAGTTGCAGGCGTCGATGCCCCCCAGACCCAGGATCACGTCCCGGGCTCTGACCATGTGGGGGGCACCGGGATCGTCGCCCATCACCTTGAGGACAAAGTAAGCCTTGACGGAAGCGCTGACCTCAGGCGGACCGCCGGGATACACGGCCCACCCCCCCCGGGGAAGCTGCCGGCGCCGGATGTACTCGGCGGCCTTGCGCGCCCGCGCCTCACCGCTACGGCCGAGCAGATGGAGAGTGAGCAGGTATTCCGATTCGACGATCGTGTCGCCTTCGAGCTCGCCGCACCAGTGGCCATCGGCTGCTTGCAGGGAGAGCAGGTACGCTTGCGCCGATTCCACCGCGGCGCCCACGCGGGCGCCGAACGACGCGTAGACCTCCTCGGCCCTAAACTGTAAGTCCTCCACCAACGGGCGTGCCCTCATGTCCAATGCACCCTCCCCTTCAGAAAGGGCTCCTATCAGGGAAGGGGTGCGTTAACGATGGTGCCTTTGTACTCAAGACTGAACCGCGTACGTCGGCGATTCTTGGCTGCCTACCCTTTGCTCCCTTGCGCGTGGGCGCGCGTGCGAAGCAAGACAACGTAGCATAGGCGGTTTTCGACGGCAATCCCCGAATGGCCACCGTCCAGACTCGACCGCAATGCCCCCACGCCAGTTTCCTACGCCACGGCCCGGTCGCGCAAGGGGTGCGGTCGACAGGCGCCGGGCTAATTGTTATTTTTTGTTAAGAGTCGCCGCGGGTGACGCTTCCAAGCGGGGGCGGCCGTCGTGCTCATCGCCAGGGGAGGCGACGTTCAGGGCCAGGTGGTAGCGGAGAGCGCGACCGGTGGTTCCGAAGCGGCGAACGCCGCAGAGGTCGGGGGAGAGGTTCTGCGAGTCGAGGTCCGATGACCCGCCTCCCTTCGGACTCAACCTCCTCCCGGGGTTCACCTTCGATCAAGCGCTTCAACGTGGGCAGGGCTCCTTGAGGAATTGACCTTGGGGTAGTGGCGACGGTGATCTAGACGGGGTGGAGATGGCGGGGGCGGGTGACGACCCAGGGGTGGCAGGCTCGACCCAAAGGGATGTATAGGTAGAGGAAAGGGCGGCGGAGTCGCCCGACTTTATGTCAGGAGCCGTCCGCAGGTCAGCCGTGGCCGGGACCTGGTATCCCGGCAGCCCCCGGGGAATCGTGGCCGAGGTCGAGGAGTACCTCGCGGCCGCGGGGAGGCCCCAGGTCGACGGGCGGCTCGTGGGCCTCATCAGCCCCCACGCGGGTCTTCGCTACTCGGGTCCGGTGGCCGCCCATGGCTACTCTCTGCTGCGCGGCCGGTCCTCCCTCACCGCCGTCCTCGTGGGCCCCTCCCACCGAGCGGCCTTCCCCGGCGTCAGCGTTTTTGCCGCGGGTGCGTTCGAGACCCCGCTCGGCCGGGTCCCCATTGCCGAAGACCTGACCGCCGCCCTCTTGGCCGCGGAGCCCGCGATCCGCGACCTGCCCGGGCCCCACGGGCAGGAGCACTCCCTGGAAATGCAGCTGCCATTCCTGCAGCACCTCGTTCCCAGCCTGCGCATCGTGCCCCTCCTCATGGGTAGTCAAGCCCGGGCCGAGGTGGAGGTCCTGTCCCGGGCCCTCGCTCGCGTTCTTGCCGGACGCGAGGCCCTTCTCATCGCCTCCACCGATCTCAGCCACTATCAGCCTGCGCCCGTGGCCCACCGTCTGGACGCCCTCGTGAGCGGCGATGTCGAACGCTTCGACGCCGACGGCCTCCTGGACCGCCTCGAGTCCTCGCCTGGCCATGCCTGCGGGGGGGGGGCCCTGGCCGCGGTGATGAAGGCGGCCCGGGCTCTCGGAGCGGATCGCGCCGCCGTTCTGCGCTACGGGGACAGCGGCGACGTGAGGGAAGGGGATAAGAGCCAGGTCGTGGGCTACCTGTCCGCCGCCCTCGTGGCGGGCTCGGCCTGAGAAGGTGGAGCTCTCGGCAGAGGACGGACGTCGTCTCCTTCTCATCGCACGGCGTGCCATTGCCGCCCATCTGGCGGGGGAGAGGCCGGGCCGGGAGGAGCCGGCCCTCGGCCTGCGCGTGCCGCGGGGCGCCTTTGTCACCCTGCGCCGCCGCGAGGGGGGGGAGCTTAGGGGATGTGTCGGCTTGATGGAAGCGCAAGCCCCTCTCTCGGAGACGGTGGCGCGCGTGGCGGTGATGGCGGCCAGCGCGGATGGGCGTTTCGATCCCGTGACCCCGGGGGAGCTGGCCGGGCTGGAGCTCGAGGTCTCGGTTCTGGGTCCTCTCTGTGAAGTGCGGCCCCAGGAGATCGAGGTCGGGCGCCATGGGCTCCTCCTGAGATCGGGGGAGCGGCACGGCGTCCTGCTCCCCCAGGTGGCCCTCGAGCAGGGTTGGGACCGCGAGACCTTCCTCGACCGGGCCTGCGGGAAGGCCGGGCTCCCCGCCGGCGCTTGGCGCCAGGCGGGGGTCCAGGTCCTGGCCTTCACGGCCGAGGTGTTCAGCGAGGAGTAGAGAGGGGGCCCGCGGTCCTCTGCGCGGCCGTCATTTGCCGGTCACCCGCACCATCTCGGTGGTGGTGGTGATGCCCCGGAAGACCTTCTCGATGGCCGCCTCCTTGAGCGTGCGCAGCCCCTCCTCGCGTGCGGCCTTGAAGATATCGAGGGAGCCGGCCTGCGTGCTGACCAGGCGGCGGATCTTCTCCGTCATGGGCAGGACCTCATAGATGCCCGTGCGGCCGATGTAGCCGGTCTCCCGGCAGTGCAGGCAGCCCTTGCCGCGTTTGAAACTGTAGGGCTGGAGCTTCTCCATGGGGATGCGCAGGGCCACCCCTTCCGCGGGCGTAGGCGCGTACTCCTCCACGCAATGCGTGCAGTTCTCGCGGACGAGGCGCTGGGCCAGGATCCCGATCAAAGTAGAGGTGATGAGAAAGTGGGGCACGCCCAGGTCCAGGAGTCGGGTGATGGCAGAGGATGCGTCGTTGGTGTGGAGGGTAGAGAGGACCAGGTGGCCGGTGAGGGCGGCCTGGACGGCATGATCCGCGGTCTCGGCGTCGCGGATCTCACCCACCATGATGATGTCCGGGTCCTGTCGAAGGACGGTGCGGAGGGTGTTGGCAAACGTTATATCGATCTGGGGGCGCACGGACACCTGGTTGAAGTCCTCGAAGACCATCTCGATGGGGTCCTCGATGGTGACGATGTTCACCTCGGGCTTGGAGAGGTGCTTGAGAACGGAGTAGAGGGTGGTGGTCTTGCCGCTCCCCGTGGGCCCCGTGACCAGGATGATGCCGGTGGGGCGCGCGATGAAGTCGTGGAACTTGGGCAGGTCGTGGCCGGACAGTCCGAGTTGGTCGACGCTCTTCAGCAGAATGTCGGGATCGAAGATGCGGAGCACCGCCTTCTCTCCGAAGGCGGTCGGCATGGTCGAGACCCGGAGCTCCACCTCCCTGCCGCCTTGGTCCCTCTTGATCCGTCCATCCTGGGGGCGACGCTTCTCGGCCAGGTTGCAGCCGGAAAGGAGCTTGATGCGCGACACCACCGCTTGGTAGACGATCTTGGGGATGAGGTGGACATCGTGCAGGATCCCGTCGATGCGCAGCCGCACCAGGGTAAGGTCGCGCTTGGGCTCGAAATGGATGTCGGAGGCGCGCTGCTCGAAGGCGTAGCTGAGGATGTGGTCGAGGGCCCTCACCACGGGGGCGGCCGCGGGGTCCAGCTCGGTGGCCTCGGCGGAGAGGAACTCCTGGTTCCCGAGGTCCATGGTGGACAGCCGGCTGGCCGTGAGCTGCTTCTCCGCGGTCTGGAGGCTGGTCTTGAGGTCGTAAAAGCCCTTGTTGATGGTCTCCACGTCGGTGCGGGTGGCCACCACCCGCTCCACGTCCAGCCCGGTGACTCGTTTGATGTCGTCGGCAGGGAAGGGAGCAGAGGGGTCGAAGACCGCGATCGTGATCTTCTCCGCGGTCTTGGAGATGGCCACCATCCCGTGCTTGCGGGCGAAGGGACCGGCGATCCCCTTGGTCACCACGTCAAGGTCCAGGTCGAGGGGGTTGAGCTTCACATACGGAAGCCCGGCGTGGGCGGCCAGGGCCTGCGCGATCTGGACCTCGTTGGCGAAGCCGAGCTGGATGATGACCTGCTCGGGCGAGACCCCGCCCACCTTGAGGGTGCGCCGCACGCGGTCCGCCTGCTCCGAGGTCAGGACCTTGCGGGAGACGAGCAGGGGGAGGATGTCGATCGCGTCGGGGGCGGCGGCGGGTGGGCTCGGCTTACGATGCGAGGGGGTGCTCATGGCCAAGAATAGAAGATTATCCGGACGCGTGGCGGTCGAAGTCAAACCCGGCTTGAAGCCGCCCGCCGCCGCATGCTAGCGTCTGCCGCCATGTCGAAGCGCGCGGTCACGTTGATCGGAGTACCGCTCGACTTGGGTGCGGGGCGGCGGGGGGTGGACATGGGCCCCTCCGCCTTCCGGGTGGCCGAGATCGAGCGAAAGATCCGCGACCTGGGGTACGGGGTCGAAGACGCGGGCGACCTCCCGGTCCGCATCCCCGAGACCCAGAGCCCGGGCGACCCCCGGGCCAAGTACCTGCAGGAGATCAAAGAGGTCTGCGAGACCCTCCGCGACAAAGTGGGGGTAGTGCTGGAGGAGGGGAAGCGGCCCGTGATCCTGGGCGGCGATCACTCCATCGCCATGGGCACCCTGGCCGGGCTCTCGCGCTTCTTCAGGGATCGGGGGGGGAGGATCGGCCTCATTTGGATCGATGCCCATGCCGACTCCAACACCCCCGAGACCAGCCCCTCGGGCAACATCCACGGGATGCCGCTTGCGGTCGCCCTCGGGCTCGGCCCCCCCGCGCTCGTGAACCTGCCCGGCTTCTCTCCCATGGTCGAGGGCTCGGCGGCGGCCCTGGTAGGCATCCGCGACGTGGACCCGGCGGAGCGAACGAACGTCAAGGCCTTGGGCATCGGGGCCTTTACCATGCGGGACATCGACGAACGCGGCATGAGGGCGGTCATGGAGGAAGCCATCGCCCGGGCCAGCCGCGACACCGCGGGCATCCACGTGAGCTTCGACCTCGACGGCATGGACCCCGACTTCGCCCCCGGAGTGGGCACCCCATCCCCCGGGGGCCTCTCCTACCGGGAAGCCCACCTGGCCATGGAGATGCTGGCCGACTCGGGCAAGGTCGTTTCCGCGGAGTTCGTCGAGGTGAACCCGATCCTGGACCACCAGAACGGGACGGCCCGGTTGGGCGTGGGGCTCCTAGCCTCCCTGCTGGGCAAGAAGATACTCTGAAGATACTCAGAGCATTGACAGTCCCGTATCCCTCCGGTACGATGCGACTTTCGCCTGTCGTAGGCGCGTGGCTCAGTGGTAGAGCGCTTCCTTGACACGGAAGAGGTCGGTGGTTCAATTCCACCCGCGCCTACCAGGGCTGAGTGGAATCGGAGGAGCGTGGTTTTCGAGGTGAGGAGAGCGTCACGAGAGCGCCGACCGCGGCGCGATCGTTTCCGCCCGGCCGGGATTCCCCTCCCGCGGGGCGGCACGCGATGAGGGCGCCGGAGCGGGGCTTCACCTCTCTCGCCCGCCGCATTCGCTCGCGCCTGCGCGACCGGCCGCGTTTCCGTTGAAGATGTCGACCGCGCTGGAGCCACCCGATACCACCGGTCCTTCGGGCGAGAGCAAGCCGGCCGACTCCCCGATCGAGATCTACCGCCACTCCTCGGCCCATCTCTTGGCCGCAGCCGTGACCGAGCTCTTCCCCGAGGCTCAGTGCGGCATCGGCCCGCCCACCGAGGAGGGCTTCTTCTACGACTTCCTGGTGGCCAAGCCCTTCACGCCCGAGAACATCGCGGCCATCGAGAAGCGGATGGGGGAGATCATTAAGCAGGACCGGCCCATCGAGAAGAAGATCCTGCCCAAGGCGGACGCCCTCGCTCTCTTCAAGAGCAAAGGGCAGACCCTGAAGTGCCAGCTCATCGAGGAGAAAGCGGGTCCGCAGGTGCAGTGCTACACGATGGGCAGTTTCATCGACTTCTGCTTGGGCCCACACCTGCCCTCCACCGGGCGCATCAAGGCCGTCAAGCTCTTCCCGACCCCCTCGCAGTCCTATTGGAAGGGCCGGGAGGGGAACCCCGCCCTCCAGCGCATCCACGGAACCAGCTTCTTTACCCGGGAAGAGCTGACCGCGCACCTGCAGCGGCTGGAGGAGGCCAAGCGACGCGACCACCGCAAGCTCGGCCGCGAACTCGACCTCTTCTCGGTCGCGGAAGAGACGGGGGCGGGGCTCATCCTCTGGCACCCCAAAGGCGGTTTCATCCGCAAGCAGATAGAAGACTTCTGGCGGGACGAGCACCTCAAGGGGGGATACGACCTCGTCTATACCCCCCACATAGCCAAGCTCGACCTTTGGAAGACCAGCGGCCACACCGAGTACTACCGGGACTCCATGTACGCCCCCATCGAGATCGAAAACGTGGAGTACCAGCTGAAGCCCATGAACTGCCCCGGGCACATCACGATCTATCGGGCCCGCCCCCACAGCTACCGTGAGCTGCCTTTTCGCTTCGCGGAGCTCGGCACGGTCTACCGTTTCGAACGCTCGGGGGTGCTGCACGGCCTCTTGCGGGTGCGGGGCTTCACCCAGGACGACGCCCACGTGTTCTGCCGCCCGGACCAGCTGGAGGCGGAACTGGTGCGGGTGTTGGACTTCGTGACCATGATCCTGCGCACCTTCGGCTTCGAGCGCTACGACACCTACCTCTCCACCAGGCCGCCGAAATCGAGCGGCACCGACGAGCAGTGGCAAGTCGCCACCGCCGCCCTGAAGAAAGCGCTGGAGGTGCGGGGCCTCCCCTACACCGTGGACCCCGGGGAGGGGGTCTTCTACGGTCCGAAGATCGACATCAAGATCAGGGACTCGCTGGAGCGGGCCTGGCAGTGCTCCACAATCCAGGTGGACTTCCACAACCCCGACCGCTTCCAGCTCGAGTACATCGGAGAGGACGGCAAGGCCCATCAGCCCATCATGATCCACCGAGCTCTCCTGGGAAGCCTGGAACGGTTCTTCGGCGTTCTCATCGAGCACCACGCGGGGGCCTTCCCCCTCTGGCTGGCCCCCGTGCAGGCGGTGGTGGTGCCGGTGGCCGAGCGTCACCAGGACTATGGGCGCAGCGTGGCCGATCGGCTGCGGGCCCAAGGGGTGCGCGTCACCGTGGACGATCGCAACGAGAAGATGGGCTACAAGATCCGAGAGGCCCAGGTCCAGAAGATTCCCTACATGCTGGTGGTGGGGGACAAGGAGATCGAGGCTAAGAACGTGGCCCTCCGGCACCGTCAGGCGGGGGATCTCGGGGCCGCGGACGTGGACGCCCTGGCCGCACGCATCGCCCGGCTGGCGGCCGAGCGCGCGCTCCACGAGGAAACGCCGCCCTCTTCCGGAGGTGTCTCATAGACAACAAGACCGTCCGCATCAACGACCGCATCCGCGCCAAGGAGATCCGGGTCATTGACGACGACGGCACCCAGCTCGGGATAATGCCCCCGGCCCAGGCCCTGGTCATCGCCGAGGAGAAGGGTCTGGACCTGGTGGAGATCGCAGCCACCGCCGCCCCGCCCGTCTGCCGGATCATGAACTCGGGGAAGTTCTTCTACCAGCAGGCCAAGCGGGAGTCGGAGGCTCGGAAGCACCAGCGCCACATCCAGGTCAAGGAAGTGAAATTCCGGCCCAAGATCGACGAGCACGATTTCCAATTCAAGCGCCGCAACGCGGAGAGGTTCCTGCTCGACGGCAACAAGGTGAAGTCCACCGTCATCTTCCGGGGCCGGGAGATGGTTCACAACGAGATCGGCCGCCGGATCCTGAACCGGCTGGCCTCGGAGCTGACGGAAGTGGCCCTGATCGAGGTTCCTCCCCGGCAGGAGGGCATGACGATGGTGCAGATCCTGGGGCCCAAGAAGGAGGCCCCGGCCCGGCCGGCAAAGGCAAAGAAGGCCCTCCGGGCGCCGGTCGGAGAGAAAAAGGAAAAGCGGAAGGCGGAACCGGCTCCGAGCGTGGAGGCGGGGAGCAAGGAAAGCGAGAAATGAGAAAGCCCAAGAAGCACCTCAAGCTGAAGAGCAAGCGGGGGGCGGTGAAGCGCTTCAAGCTGACCGCGAGCGGAAAGGTCAAGCGCGGCCACGCCTTTAAGCGGCACATCCTCACCAAGAAGGCGACCGGCCGCAAGCGCGGCCTGCGCAAGTCGACCTTGGTCTCGAAGGCGGAGACGCCGAGCGTGCGGAGGATGCTGCTGGGGTAGTCGGCGGAATGGTTGGTCAAGGGGCGGTCGTCGCACCGCCCGGGCTTCGTCGCCGCCTGGAAGAGTGACGGGCTGGCCGCTTCCGGCCAGGCCTTCGAAGGGAAGTCGTGATGCCCAGAGTCAAACGGGGAAGCAAGCGCCGGGAGCGACGTAAGAAGATCCTGGGGTTGGCAAAGGGGTACTTCCTCACCAAGGGGAAGCTCTACCGGTCCGCCAAGGAGTCCATCGAGCGCGCGGGAAACTTCGCCTACGTCGGTCGGCGCAACAAGAAGCGGGACTTCCGTCGGCTATGGATCATCCGCATCAACGCGGCCACCCGGCTGCACGATCTCTCCTATAGCCAGTTCATCGCGGGGCTGAAGCGGGCGGGGGTGGACCTCGACCGCAAATCACTCGCCGACCTCGCGGTCCGGGACCCCCAGGGCTTCGGCCGCCTGGTGGAGTCGGCCAAGGCGGCCCGGGCGAGCGCCTGATCTCCTAGAGGGGCGGGGTCCGGCACGCCGGGAACCCCGTCCGGCATCCATGGCTGATTCGCCAGACGACCTGCGGGGAAAAATCCACGCCCTGCGCGAGGAGTTCGAGCTCGCGCTGGCGGACCTGCGGGACCCCTCCGGCCTCCAAGCCCTTCGCGACAGGTACCTCGGCCGCAAGGCGGGGTCCGTGACCACCCTCCTCAAGTCGGTGGGCGGGCTGCCCGAGGGGGCGCGCCGGGAGGCGGGCCGGGAGTTGAACGCCCTCAAGGCCGACTTGGAGGCCCGCTTGGACGCGGTCGGTAGCGCGCTGGAATCGCGCGCGCGCGAGGAGCATCTCCGCCAGGACCGCGTGGACATCACCCTCCCGGGCCGTCCCCTCGACCTCGGCCGGCGGCACCCCCTCTCCGTCGTTCAGGAGGAGCTGGAGGACATCTTCCTGGCTATGGGCTACGAGGTATACGGGGGCCGTGAGGTGGAGGACGACTACCATTGCTTCGAGGCCCTGAACATGCCCCCGGACCACCCCGCCCGGGACATGCAGGACACCTTCTACCTCAAGGGATCGCCCGGCGTTCTTCTGCGCACCCACACCTCGTCCGCCCAAATCCGCTACATGCTGGAAAACCCTCACCCCCCTCGGGTGCGCATCATCTGCCCGGGGAAGGTCTATCGGCGGGACAGCGACATCACCCATTCCCCGATGTTCCTGCAGGTAGAGGGGCTGGTGGTGGGCCCCGGCATCAGCGTGGGCGACCTCAAGGGCACCATCGAGGCCTTCCTGCACGCCCTCTTCGGCCCCGGCTACCCCTTGCGCTTTCGCCCCTCCTACTTTCCCTACACCGAGCCCTCGGTCGAAACGGACCTCCGCTGCGTCGTTTGCGGAGGTTCGGGGTGTCGGGTCTGCAAGGGCACTGGCTGGCTGGAGATTTTGGGCTCGGGTATGGTCCACCCCGCGGTCTTCGAGGCCGTGAACGCCCGCCTGGGCCGGGTGGTCTACGACCCCGAGGAGGTCACGGGCTTCGCCTTCGGGCTGGGCATCGATCGGGTGGCCATGGTGAGGCACGGGGTGGACGACATCCGGCTCTTTTACGAGAACGATCTCCGCTTCCTGGAGCAGTTTCGGGGATGAGGGTCCCGCTGTCCTGGCTAAAGGAGTTCGTGGAGGTGCCGGTCGAGGCGGCCAAGCTCGGCGAGGACCTCACCCTGGTCGGCCTGGCTCTGGAGGGCCTGGAGACGATCGAGGGAGACCCGGTGCTGGACCTCGACATCACCACCAACCGCGTGGACTGCATGAACGTCTACGGCGTCGCCCGCGAGGCGGCGGTGATCTACGACCTCCCCTTGAAACCGCTGGAGGTCGGTCTCCGCGAATCGGGACCGCCGGCCGCGGAAGCCCTCGCGGTCTCGATCGAGGCCCCCGACCTCTGCCCCCGGTTCTGTGCGCGGGTGCTCGACGTCCGGCTCGGCCCCTCCCCGGCCTGGCTTCGCCGGCGGCTGGAGTCGGTGGGCCTGCGTCCCATCAACAACGTCGTGGACCTCACGAACTACGTGATGATGGAGATGGGGCAGCCCTCCCACGCCTTCGACCTCGCACGCATCCCCGACGGCCGGCTCCACATTCGCTGGGCCCGCGAGGGGGAGGGGCTCGTCACCCTGGACGGGGTGGCGCGGACCCTCTCCCGGCAGGTGGGGGTGGTGTCCGGGCCCCGAGATCCGCTGGGCCTGGCCGGGATCATGGGCGGTGCCTCCAGCGAGGTCTCGGCCGACACCAGGGCCGTGGCTCTCGAGGCCGCATACTGGGAGCCCCGAGCCGTACGGCGCGCGGCCCGGGTCCTGGGCATGCACACGGAAGCCTCGCACCGGTTCGAGCGGGGGGCGGACCCGGAGGGGCCGGTGGTGGCCACCGCCCGCATCGTCCACCTGCTCGAGAAGATCGGCGCGGGAACCGCGCGCCCGGGGCTCGTGGATGTGGTTCCCGCGCCGCGGCCCCGGCGACGGACCCTCCTCCGGTCGTCGACGATGGCCACCCTCCTCGGGACCGAGGTGCCGGAAGAGCGGGCTCGCGCCATCCTGCGCGGCCTGGGCTTCGAGATCGGGGGACGCGAAGGGGAGGGAGTCATCGTGGAGATCCCGACCTGGCGCGGGGACGTGAGCCGGGAAGCGGACCTGATCGAGGAAGTGGGACGGCACCACGGGTTGCAGAGGATCCCTTCCACCCTACCCGCGGGCGCCGGTCTGGGCGGGCTGGGCCCGGGCCAGGGGCGAGAGCGGGCCCTTCGACGCGCTCTGGTCGGGGCCGGACTCAGCGAGGTCATCAACTATGCGTTCGTGGGGCAGGGGGCGATCCCCCCCGGGCCCCGCCCGCCGGTGACCCTCGCCAACCCCCTGGCCGACGAAAAGAACGTGCTCCGCACGTCCCTCGCCGTCCCTGGCCTCTTGACGAACCTAGAGACGAACCAGCGGCAGGGCAGGCACGATCTGCGGCTTTTCGAGTTGGGGCGCATATTCCAACCCAATCACGTGCTGCCCGTCGAGGAGCAGCGGCTAGCCGTGCTGCTCACGGGCGCCGCCCGCCCCCGTCACTGGGGAGAGAGACCCCTCGGGGGGGAGAAGCCCCGCTCCCTCGACTTCTTCGACCTCAAAGGCCTCCTGGAGGGGCTCTTCCAGCGGTTGGGTCTGGAAGCGCCGGTGCTGGTCGGGGACCTTGAGCGACCGCCGTTCTTGCACCCGGGCAAGAGCGCGATCGTCCGCTGGCGTGGAGGTGACCTGGGCTTTATCGGCGCCCTCAGCCCCGGCCTGCGCGAGGCGCGGGACGAGGTTCTCTTGGCCGAGATCAGCCTCGGGGGGGTCCTGGGGGCGGAAGTCGCCCCCGTTCGTTTCCAGGCCCTGCCACGCTTTCCGGGGGTCAGCCGCGATGTGTCCTTTCTCTGTCCGGAGGGCCTGGCCGCGGCCGAGATCGAGGCGCGCATCCGCGGGGCGGGAGGCGGGCTCCTGCGCGAGGCGCAGGTGGTGGACCGCTACCAGCGTCCAACCTTCCCGCCCGGCTACGTGAGCCTCACCGTGAGCCTCCGTTACCAGCACCCCGAGCGGACTTTGACCGGCGAGGAGGTCCAGGCTTCGGTGGAGGACGTGATCCGGGAGCTGCGGTCCGCAGGGGCCGAGATCCGGGGAGAGTGAGGGAAAGGTGGAAGACGGCTTCGAGCTGCTCGAGCAGAAAGTCCGCAAGGCGGCCGAGCTGGTGAGGCGACTGCAGGGTGAGAACAATGTCCTCCGGAACGACCTTGGCCAGGCTCAGGCCCGCTTCAAGGAAGCGGAGAGGAAGCTGGAGGGGCCGGAGACGCGGGGAGGCGCGTCCGCGGAGGAGAGCCAGCAGATCGACGCCCTCGGGCGCCAGCTGAAGGCCCTGCGGCAGGAGCGAGCGGACGTTCGGGCCCGAATCGTCAAGCTGGTCGAGGTCCTGGACGGTCTTGACTAGCCGGGGGCGCTATAATCGGCGCCCTATGGCGGACAAACCGAACCTGGTTCACGTCGAGATCTTCGGTCAGACCTACGCCGTGCGGGCGGGGGCGGACCCCGGATATGTGGAGCGGCTCGCCGCCCACGTGGACGGGCAGATGCGGGAGGTGAGTCGGGCGGCGGGGGCGGTGGACTCCATGCGCATAGCCGTCCTGGCCGCGCTGAACCTGGCCGACGAGTGCTTCCGCCTGCGATCGCAGCTGGAGGAGGCGGAGAACCGGGCGCGGGCGCGCGCGGCGGCCCGGGCCGAAGACCTCGCCCGCCAGCTGGCCGCGGCCCTGGGGGAATGATTCTCTCTTCGCTTGCCTGGAGACCCGGGCACGGCTATGATGCCGCTCGAGGTCCTCTGTATTGTTCGTGATGGATTCGAAAGCCTCGAACCAACGTCCTTAAGTCGGGGACTCAAAGTCGCTCCGCGGTGTGCATGCCTCCGAGCCGAGGAAGCCTAAAGCGGCGCGCAGGGTTCCCACCTGGTGGCCCGGTTCAGGTCACGCTCCACACGGCAACGCGGAGGGCCTTTTTTGCCGGTTCTCGGAATGAGGTCCCGCTTGCTTCAGCCTGAGACCCCGCTGGGCGAGATCGGAGAGCGAGAGCTGGTTCGCCACCTGCAATCGCGCATCCCGCTGGGGCCGGGGGTCGTGGTGGGAGTGGGGGACGACGCGGCGGCGGTGGAAGTGGGGCCCCTCACCCTGGTGACGGCGGACAGCCTGGTCGAGGGCGTTCACTTCCGCCGGGAATGGTCCCCCCCGCGCCTCCTCGGCCGCAAGGCCCTGAGCGTGAATCTCTCGGACATTGCCGCCATGGCCGGCGTCCCCCGGCACGCCACCGTCAGCCTCTGCCTGCCCCCGGAGACCACGCTCGCGTTCGTGGACGGTCTCTACGACGGCTTGCTCGAGCGCGCCGCGGAGACGGGGGTCAATCTGGTGGGCGGGAACCTTTCCGCCAGCGGCAACGCGATCGTGGTGGACGTGACCCTCCTGGGCGAGGCCACGCGCATCGTGCGCCGCTCGGGGGCGCAGGTGGGCGACCTGGTCGTGCTCACGGGCTCCCTCGGTGCTTCCGTGGCAGGTCTCCGCCTGCTTCTGCAGGGGGCTCGCCTGGACGAGGAAGGCGAGCTTCTGGCCACGGGCATGTGGACAGAGACCTCGGCGGAGGCCGTCGGCCACTGTCTGCGCGCCCACCTCGATCCGCGCCCGCCCCTGACCTTCGCCCGCGCTCTTTCCGAGCGGGACTTGGTGCATGCGGCCATCGACGTCTCGGACGGGCTGTCCGGGGATCTCCAGCAGGTCTGCCTGGCCAGCGAGGTGGGCGCGACCATTGACGGGGCCACGGTGCCGGTGAACCGGCACGCGGCGGGACTGGAGCGGGCGCGGGGAGGGGACGCCCTGAGCTTAGCCCTCAACGGCGGGGAGGACTACGAGCTGCTGCTCGCCGTCCCTCCGGATGGGCTGGGCGCGCTCCGGGACCTGGCCGTGGTCTGGAATCTTCCCTTGACCGTGCTCGGGGAGTTCACCTCCGGGCGGGATGTCTTGCTGAAAAGAGGGGAAACGCTGGCTCCCCTGCCCGCGGCAGCGCACGATCATTTCCGCTCCCTTCGATCGGACCCTCCGGCGGCGGGGGGTGGAGGGTGAGCCGCATCCGCCACGTCGTCCAGCTCCTGGTGCACGTCGACGATGCGCCCGGACGCGTGGCCCTAGCCTTCGCGGTCGGCGTCTGGATCGCCTTCTTCCCCATTCTGGGTATCCATACCGGCTTGGCCCTCGCCATCGCCTTCATGTTCCGATTGAGTCGGGTGGCCATCCTGACCGGAGCCTGGATCAACAACCCCTGGACCCTGGGCCCCATGTACATGGCGGGCACAGTCCTCGGCTGCAGCATCCTGGGGGTCTCCACCGAGGGCCTGGAGGGAATCGACTGGAGCCTGCACGGCCGGGCGTTCTACGTCGCCCTCCTCGAGAGCCTGCGACCCTACGTCTTGCCCTTCATCGTCGGCAACACGGTCCTGGGCCTGGCTTGCGCGGTCCTCGCTTACTTCCTCCTGCGTACGATCCTGGAGCGCCGTCGCCAGATCGCGGCCCCTGCGCCCTAGTGGGCGGGCTCAGAGCGGCGGGGCCAACCGATGGTGGGGGCTGGCCTGCTGGTAGGCGTGGCCGGCCCGGAGTAGCGTGGCCTCGTCGAAGCTCCGGCCGAGAAGCTGCAGGCCCACGGGCAGGCCCGCGGCCGGCCCGCAGGGCAGCGAGAGGCCCGGGACCCCGGCCAGGTTCGCAGGCACGGTGAAGATATCGGCCAAGTACATCTGCAGCGGGTCCTCCGTCTTCTCCCCGAAGCGGAAGGCGGGGCTGGGGGTGGTGGGCGTGGCCACCACGTCGCAGCTCCCGAAGGCCTGCTCGAAGTCCCGACGGATCAAGGTCCGTACCTTCTGGGCGCGCAGGTAATAGGCGTCGTAGTAGCCTGAGGACAGCACGAAGGTGCCGAGGATGATCCGCCGCTTCACCTCGGGACCAAAGCCGTGGTCGCGGCTCTCGCCGTACATCCTCCCCAGATCGGGGGCAGGGGCGCGGAGGCCGTAGCGTACGCCGTCGTAGCGGGCCAAGTTGCTGGAGGCCTCGGCGGTGGCCACGATGTAGTAGGTGGCGATGGCATGGGGGAGGTGGGGCAGCGAGACGTCGACGACGCGGGCCCCCACTCCCTCCAGCACCCGCAAGGCCTCCCGAAAAGACGAGAGCACCCCCGGCTCGACTCCCTGCTCCAGGAAGCTCCAGGGCACCCCCACCCGGAGCCCTTCCGCGCCCGCGGCCAGGCCCTGCACGAAATCGGGAACCGGCCGTTCTGCGCTCGTGGCGTCACAGGGGTCGGGGCCGCAGAGCAGAGAGGCCACGCGGGCCACGTCCTCCACGCTGCGGGCTAGCGGGCCGACCTGGTCCAGGGAGGAGGCGAAGGCGACGAGCCCGTAGCGGCTCACGCGGCCGTAGGTGGGCTTGAGGCCGACCACCCCGCAAAGGGAAGCGGGCTGGCGAATCGAGCCGCCGGTGTCGGTGCCCAAGGCCAGGCACGCCATTCCTGCCGCCACCGCCGCCGCCGAGCCCCCCGAGGAGCCGCCGGGCACGCGGGTCGGATCCCACGGGTTCTTGGTCTTTTTGTAGGCGCTGTTCTCGGTGGACGACCCCATGGCAAATTCGTCCATGTTGGTCTTGCCCACCACGATGGCCCCGGCCGCCTCCAGGCGGGCCACGGCGGTGGCGGTAAATGGGGGCCGGTAGCCTTCGAGGATCCGGGAGCCACAGGTGGTGGGGAGCCCCTCCATGTCGAGCACATCCTTGACGGCCAGGGGTACCCCCGCCAGGGGGGGCGCCGGTCGTCCCGAGGCCAGGGCGGCATCGAGGTCGCGGGCCTTCCCGAGAGCGCGGTCGGCAAGGACCTGGAGGAAGGCGTCCACCTTGGGCTCGACCGCGGCCAGCCGATCCAGGTGCGCCCGGGTCACCTCTTCCGCGGAGTGCTGCCGCGCGGCCACACGGCGGGCGATCTCACCGGCGGTGAGGCGCCAGAGCGGCTCCGTCATCCGCCGAGGACCCGGGGGACCCGGAAGAGGCCGTCGGCAGGGTCGGGGGCGGCGGCGAGCACCCGTTCCCGAGGCAGGCACTCGCGGGGGGTATCCTCGCGGAAGCCGCCGGATGTCAGGGCGTGGCTCATGGGCTCGACACCCGAGGTGTCGATGGCCTGGATGGACTCCGCGTAGGCAAGGATCTGGTCGAGCTGGCGAGCGAAGAGCACGCGCTCCTCTCCGCTCAGGGAGAGGTGGGCCAGCTTCGCGACGTGGTCCACGGTTTCAACGGTGGCCCGCGGCATGGTCGGCTACTATACCGCGCACCGGCGGGGCCGGTAAACGCGGGCGCGGCCTTGACCGCGGTCGCCCCTGCCCCTAGACTCGCGGGCAGTACCAAAGAAACGGCGACCCGGTTGGCTTGCTGAAGGCGACGTCGCCGCGCGAGAGTCTCCCATGGCTTTGTGTCCCTACTGCGCGCAGCCGCTTCCGGAGCCCCCGGACCAGTTCTGTCCGAGTTGCGGGCGCGACCTGCCCCCCTCGCTGCCGCCACCGGCAGCGGGGGGAACGCCCTGGGAGCGGCGGGCCCAGATCGGCATCGTCACCGCGCTCATCGACACCACGCGGGAGGTGCTCACGGGCCCGACCGCCTTCTTCCGCTCGATGCCCGTGGTGGGGGGCATCGGCGCTCCCCTGGGCTACGGGGTGATCGTGGGTTACATCGGCCTCGTGGCCCAGGCCCTCTATCAGGCCATCTTTCGGAGCGTGCTGGGGAGCGGCCTGGGGAGCCTCGCGGGCCGGCCAGAGTGGGAGCGTCTCGCCACCACCTTGCAGAGCGGGCTCGGCCTGGTTATCCAAGTCATCTTGGGGCCGGCGATCCTGACGGTGGGACTCTTCCTGTCCGCGGGCATCGTCCATCTTCTGCTCATGCTCCTGGGCGGGGCCCGACGGAACTTCGAGGCCACCTTCCGGGTGGCTTGCTACGCGGAGGCCCCCGCCCTCTTCGCGTTGTTGCCCTTCTGCGGCGGCATCGTGGGGATCATCTACCGGCTGGTCCTCTACATCATCGGCCTGGCCGAAGCCCACCAGATCGGCAAGGGGACGGCGGCCGCGGCCGTGCTCCTTCCCATCCTCCTCGTGTGCTGCTGCTGCGCGGGGGGGATCGCGATCTTCGCGGGCAGTCTGGCCGCTCTCCTGAGCCGGGCCGCCCGATGAGCGCCGAGGCCCACATCCCTCCCGCCCCTCCCCGTCTGGTGCGCTTCTCCGCTCCGGTCGGAAAGCTGCCCCTGGGCGCCATCTTCGGGGCTCTGGGCTTGCTGGGGGCGGTGGGGGTAGGCGTGCTCCGGCTGGATCACCTGCCCTTCACGCTGTGCGTGTTCAAGCACTTCACGGGCTTGCCCTGTCCGACCTGTGGCTCGACGCGGGCGCTCGGTCGGCTGTTCGCCCTCGATCCGGCGGGGGCGTTGGCCATGAATCCCCTGATCACGACGGCCGCCCTCCTTCTTCTGCCCTGGGCAGCGGCCGATCTGCTGTTGCTGACTCGGGGGCGGGCCCTCGATCTGGAGGTTTCGGCCCCCGCGGCGCGGACTCTGCGCGTGATGGCGGTGCTGGCGGTTCTCCTGAACTGGGCGTTCCTTCTGGCCGCGGGACGTTAGCCCGGAAAGGAGCGTCCTCAGGGTCCGGCGCTCCGCGCCCGCTTCGGCCTTCCTGGGAAGAAGGCGGCTCCCTCCTAAGCCGCTCTAGGGCCCACGCCGGACCCTCGCTTATACTCGTCGCCAGTGTTGAATAGCGTGCGTCCCCGGATCTCCGTCGTCATCCCCTTGTTCAACGAGGCGGAAAACGTCGAGGACCTCTACCGCGAGCTTACGGCCACCCTGGAACAGCTCGGCCGCGCCTACGAGATCCTTCTCGTGGACGACGGCTCCACCGATGGGACCCGGGAACGGCTGGCCCCGCTCGAGGAACGGGACCCCCGCGTGCGCGTGCTGAGACTGCGGCGCAACTTCGGGCAGACCGCGGCCTTCTCGGCCGGCTTCGACCACGCTCGCGGGGACGTGGTGGTCACTTCGGACGGCGACCTGCAGAACGACCCCGCCGACATCCCGCGGCTGCTCGCCAAGCTGGACGAAGGGTTCGATATCGTCTGCGGATGGCGGCGACGGAGGATGGACTCGCTGTCGAAGCGCGTCCCCTCCTGGTTTGCAAACCGGCTCATCTCGTGG
Source organism: Vicinamibacteria bacterium (assembly GCA_035570235.1). Lineage (NCBI taxonomy): Bacteria > Pseudomonadati > Acidobacteriota > Vicinamibacteria > Vicinamibacteria bacterium. The sequence goes on from DATMML010000083.1 coordinate 96,731, forward strand.
GCCACGGGTGTGCATCTCCACGACTACGGCTGCTCGCTGAAGGTGCTGCGCGCCGATGTGGTGCGGCAGATCAAGCTCTACGGGGAGATGCACCGGTTCATACCCGCGGTGGCCTCCTGGATGGGAGTGACGGTGGCTGAGATCCCAGTCGGCCATCGGCCGCGCACCCGCGGCGCCAGCAAGTACGGGCTGGGTCGAACCGCGCGCGTGGTGCTCGACCTCTTCACCGTGAAGTTTTTGCTTTCCTACGGTACCCGCCCCGCGCACCTCTTCGGCCTGATGGGGCTGGGCTTTGGCGGGGTCGGCCTGGCCATCCTGACCTACCTGTCCTATATCCGTCTGTTCGAGGCCACCCCCATCGGGGGCCGGCCCCTTCTCCTGCTCGGTGCTCTCCTCTTCCTCACCGGGGTCATCCTCGTGAACTTCGGCCTTATGGGAGAGCTGCTGGTGCGGACCTACCACGAGAGCCAGGGCAAGCCGACCTACGTGGTGCAGGAGCGGCCGCCGACCGCGGAGCCGGAGCCCGGACCAACCCTCTCCCGCCGTTGATACGGATCCTCTTCCTGACCGAGTCCTTCCATCCCGTGCTGGGGGGAGGCGAGCAGCACATCCGGGCTCTGGGGGAGCGTCTCGTAGAGGGGGGGATGGGGGTCACCGTGGTCACGCGGCGGGGGCACCCCTCCTGGGCGCAGGAGGAGTTGCTGGGGGGAACCCGGGTCGTGCGCGTGTTCCCCCCCGGGCCGGGGCGCACCGGTAAGTACGCCATGGTCCTGCCCGCGCTGGCCGCGCTTTGGCGCGAACCGCACGACCTGTTGGTGGTGCGGGGCACCCGCGTCCTCGGCCTGCCCGGGCTCCTCGCTGGTCGGGCCCGGAGGCGGCCGGTCGTGCTGCAGCCCGACCTCAACGGCGAGATGAGCGGGGAGGTCTACCTCTGGGGGACGCCCTGGGCGCGGGGGCCCGCCGGATCGCTCGTGCGGGGGGGGGTCGCCCTTCGCAACATCCTGTTCCGCGACGCGGATGCCTTCGTGGCCATGTCCCGCCAGATCCGCGCCGAGCTGCTCGGCGCGGGCGTGGCCGAGGAACGGGTGACCCTGATCCCCCACGGTGTCGACACCGGGCGCTACCATCCCGCGGACGCCCGCGAGCGGGCCGACCTCCGGGCGCGGCTGGGCCTGCCGGCCTCTGCCCTCCTCGTCACCTACACCGGCCGGCTCCTGAAGGGTAAGGGGCTGGAGACGCTGATTGAAGCCTTCGCCGCCCTAGCCGCCCGTGACGCGCGCGCGCACCTCCTGCTCGTGGGCACGGGGGCGGGCCAGGCCCTTTCCATCGAGGCGGAGATCAAGTCGGGCGTCGCAGCGCGCGGCCTGGGTGAACGGGTGACCTTCACGGGGCGGGTGGAAAACGTGGAGGACTTCCTCCGAGCCTCCGATGTCTTCGCCTTTCCTTCCGTATTCGAGGCGCTGGGCTTATCGCTCCTGGAGGCCGCCGCCTGTGGCCTCCCCTGCGTGGGCAGCCGGACGGGTGGGATCGTGGACGTGATCGAGGACGGGCGCTCTGGCCTGCTCGTGCTCCCCGACGACGGGCCGGCACTCGCGGGCGCCCTGCTCGCGCTCGCCTCCGATCCCGACCAGCGGCGGGCCATGGGCATGCGGGGCCGCGAGGTGGCCCTCTCTCGCTTCGACGTCGAGGACAGCATCGACCGCTACCGCAGCCTATTCCGCGAGCTCTGCTCCCGAGCCGCCGCCTCCCCGACGGCAAGGGGTGGGGCCGCCTGAGGCCCGGCCCGGGCGTGCGGGGCGATACCGCAATTCCGGGAAGGGCCGGGCTAACGCTTGTAAATCCCGACGCAGACCAGGGTGGACTCGACCCGTTCGCAATGGGTGGACTTCTCTTGGTAGGCCTTTTCCGCGCCCACGCGGTCCTCTGTAGGCGACCGCCCTGTCCACCATGGCGACCGCCTCCGCCACGGACCCGAACTCCTCTGGGCGCCGGGGGCGGCGCCGCTCAGGCCCCTAGGAGAGTGACTGCGACCGCGCTGAGATATTGTCAAGAGTTGTGGATCGAAGACTAGGCGGCGCTCCTCTCTTTCTTCGTATCCTCTCGCTCCACTCGAAGGCCATCTTGAAATCTCACACCCGCCCGGACGAGCGGCAGTAGCCTGGGGACTACTTCAGTTCAACGATCAGCGCATGCACTTCGGTATCCCCTAAGTTCTCGCCCTTATGCGTTATCGGCTGGCCCCAGAAGACGTCGCCGGCTTTGCGCTCGAAGACCTTGGAGGTACCGTCCGCCGCCGTGTTCTTGACGCGGTAATTAGTGAGCGCGTAGAGCACGTACTGTGGATGGGTGTGAAACCCTTCCTGCTCGCCTGGCTTGAGCCGAAGCTCGAGGACGCGCACTTTCTCGTTCTCAAGCCTGAGTGTCAGTCTCTGGCTCTCGAGGTGCGGGCCAGCATGCGCCCAGGCTCTGAGCACAGCGAAAAGAAGTCCCAGGATCGCGCCCACTGCATACGCGTGTCTACTCTTCATTAGGAGTCCTCCGACTCATCTGAGGTATGTCAAGAGAAATTAGGCGGCGCTCCTCTTTTTCTTCGTATCCTCCCGCTCCACTCGAAGCCCGTCTTGAAATCTCAATCCCGCCCGGACCAGCGGCAGTAGCTCGGATGCATTGAGTCGGCGCCAGCGTTGCTGCGCCATGAGGAGCAGCCTGAAGGCCATCACGAGCCCCTTCGTTCGTGAGCCAGCTCCTTTCGTCACTCTCTGACGAAGCCGGACCGTGGCAAAAGGCGACTCGATGGGATTTGTCGTCCGCAGATGCACCCAGTGCTCCGCCGGGAGATCGTAAAAAGTGAGGAGCTTGTTCCTTCGTCTCCGCCTTCATGATCTCGTGCAGGGCTCGTTTGGCCTTGGGCCGGAGACCCTTCGGGAGTTTGTCGAGGACATTGACCAGACGGTGCACCCAGCATCTCTGCTCCCGGGTTTCCGGAAAGACGTCCCGGACAGCTGCCCAGAATCCCAGGGCTCCATCCCCGTTCCCCAGCACCGGAGCGCGCATCCCTCGCTTCTTCAATCCACGGAGCACACGCGCCCAGCTCTCGGCGCTTTCTCGATATCCATCCTCCACCGCGATCACTTCCTTCGTCCCGTCCGCACGCGCCCCCATCAAAACCAGCGTGCAGAGCCGCTCTTCCTCAAGCCGGATATTGAAGTGAACCCCGTCGGCCCAGACGTAACGTAGTCACGGTCCGACAGATCCTCCTTCCGAAACTCCTCGTACTCCTTCTGCCACTCCGCGGTCAGCCTCGTGATAGTCGTCGGCGACAAGCCCGAGGCGTCTTCCCCCAAGAGAACCGGCAACGCCTCCCGAAAATCCCCGGTGGAGAGCCCCCGAAGGTAAAGAATGGGGAGGACCTCTGCGACCTTCGGCGAACGGCGCATGTACGGCGGCAAGATCTGGCTGCTGAAACGCTCCCTCTCCCCAGCCCCGTTCACCCTCCGATCGTTGACTCGAGGCGCCCTTACCTCCATCGTCCCCGCCCCCGTCGTCACCTTCCGAGGTCGCGCCAGGCCGTTGCGGACGACCAGGGCGTGTCCCTTCTCATCCCGAGCCTCTCCGTGACGCTCGATGTACTCCTCGACCTCCGCCTCCAGAGCCCTCACCAGCATCCTCCGGGCCCCCTCCCGCGCCAGCTCGTCCAGGGTCGTCCTCGAAATCTCTTCCTCAGAAGCGTCCTCTTGTATTACTCTCAACACCGGTGGCGTCTCCTTCCTCCTAGCCCTGACAGGCCGGGTGTTGGTTTGATTGCTCAAACTCAAACGGGAGGATACGCCGCCTCTTCTTTTCTTACTCCCTCATCCACAACTTTCGGTTATACCTCGACCGCGCTCGCGTTGGTCCCTCCATAGGAGAGAGCGATCCCAGATCCCTCGCCGCGGGAGCGACCTCCTCGGGAGAAGGGGTCCGCGGGAAGGCCCAAGGGCTCACGTACTGTCGATTGAGACTTCTCCGGTAAAGTACGTTTGTGATCCACCGGAGTCAAGGAAAGCCCAGCGCGGGAGCGTCGGCGTGAGGGTCGCCCTCACCGGCGCCTCGGGCTACACGGGTGGACGCCTTCTGGCCGCACTCCTGGCCCGGGGCGACGAGGTCTCCGCCCTCGTGCGGGGAGGGCCGGGGCGCAGGGTCCCGCTCGGGAGGGGAACCCGCATCGTGGAGGGCGACCTGGCGGACGGCCGGAGCTTGGCGGGCCTGGTGGAGGGGGCCCAGGCCGTGGTCCACGTGGCGGCCGTTTACCGCACCGCCGGCCACCCGGATTCCTACTACCGGGATGTCAATGTGAGGGGGACGGAGCGGCTGCTGGAGGCCGCGGCCCGGAGCGGCGTGCAGCGGTTCATCCACACCTCCAGCGTCGGAGTCCATGGCCACGTAGCCACGCCGCCCGCGGACGAGACGACACCCTTGGCTCCGGGGGACATCTACCAGACCACGAAGGCGGAGGCGGAGCGCCTGGCCCTGCGGTATCACGGAAAGGACGGATTGCTTGTCTCCGTGGTTCGCCCGGGCGCCATCTACGGCCCGGGGGAGACACGACTCCTGAAGCTCTTCCGTGCCATTGCCCGCGGCCGCTACGCGATCGTCGGCTCCGGGCGCCCGTTCTACCATCCCGTGTACATCGACGACCTCGTGAGCGGCTTTCTCCTCGCCCTCGACCGTCCGGAGGCCCCGGGGGAAGCCTTCCTCATCGCGGGCCCCCGCTATGTCTCGCAGTCCGAGCTGGCGGCTATCATCGCCCGCCATACCCACGGCCGCGTGCTGCCCTTCCGCATCCCCGCCTGGCCCGTGCAGCTGGCCGGCGACCTCTGCGAGGCTCTCTGCGTGCCCTTCGGGATCGAGCCGCCCCTGCACCGGCGCCGCGTGGACTTCTGGACGAAGAGCCGGGCCTTCTCCATCGAGAAGGCCCGGCGGCTGTTGGGTTACGCGCCGAAAGTGGACGTGGAGGAAGGGGTCGCCCGGACCGCGGCCTGGTACTCCCAGGAAGGGTGGCTGTGACCGAGCGGGCGGCCCGGCTGGTCCTGGGTGCGCTCGTGGCCGGCTTGGCGGCGGCGGCCCTGGCCACAGATTTGCCCAAACTCTCGGGCGGCCGATTCTGGGGCGACGGCGCCACCTACTACGCGATGGCGGCCAGCCTCGCCGAGGACGGCGACATCCGTTACGAAGCCCGGGATGTCCTCCGCATCCGGCGCGAATACTCGTTCGGGCCCCAGGGTGTGTTCCTAAAGAGGGCGAGCGGGGGCTTTACGCTCGACCGGGGGGCCGGCTTTCCGTGGGTCCGCCGCGTGGGCCCGGCCGAGCCCCGCCTTTACTACGCGAAGGCCCTCGTTTACCCGGCCCTGGCGGCGCCCTTCGTGGCTCTGCTGAAGACGAGGGGTCTGCTTCTGGTCAACGCCCTCTTCCTCGGGCTGACGCTCGTGCTCGGCTACAGCGAGCTGCGCCGCGGGGCGAGCCCCGCCTCCGCCCTGGCCCTGACCGTGGTCCTGTTCCTGGGAACGGTGACTCCTCTCTACGTGCTTTGGCTCACACCGGAGATCTTCACCCTCGCTTTGGTCACGGCCGGTCTCGTGGCCGGGAGGCGCGGCCGGCCCGCCCTGGCCGCGGTCCTCTTGGGCATCGCCGTCTACTCAAAACCCAGCAACCTGTTCTTGGCCCTTCCCCTGGGCGTGGAACCGGTGCTGCGCGGTTGGACGGGGGAGGCGGGGGAGCGGACCTGGCTCCGCGGCCTTCTGGAGTCGGCCCGCCGCGGCGCCATCCTGGGCGCGGTCGTGCTTGCGCTCTTCGGCATCAACGCCGCCGTCACGGGGGAGGCGAACTACCAAGGCGGGGAGCGGAAGACCTTCGACGGGCGATATCCCCTCGAGTCCCACGGGGTCACTTTCGACAGCAGCGGCTTCTGGATGACGACCGAGCACGTGGGGCCGCTCGTTCAGGGGGAGGACGAGGGGCAGCAGTCGGAGCGGACGGACCCCGTGCGCTCGGGGACGGAGCTGCGCGCCTCCCTGCTTTGGAACCTCGGGTACTTCTGGGTGGGCCGGTTCGGGGGGGCGGTGCCGTACTTCTTCCCCGCCGTGCTGGCGGTTGCCCTCTTCCTCCTCGCGGGCCCGCGGGAGGGGACGGGCGGGCCTTACCTCGCCGCCCTGCTGGTGTCGTACCTGTTCTACATCTGGTTGATACCCGCCAATTGGTACGGGGGCGGGGGTGCGGTCGGCAACCGCTATTTCCTGAACCTCCTTCCCCTCGTGCTTTTTCTCGTCCCCCGCGGCCGGGAGTGGGTGGTCGTGACGGGGGGCGCGATGGCAGGAGTGGTCTTCCTGGCCCCGATCCTGGGCGCCCCCGTGGAGCACTCGCTGAATCCCGGGCGGCACGCCACCTACGAGACCTTCCGCATCTTCCCGATCGAGCTCACCGAGCTCAATGACCTCGCGATCTTCACCGAGACCTGGCGCAAGAAGCTTCGGTTCGGCGACACGGAGGGCAGCCGCGTCGAGCATCGGGCCTCCGATCCGAACGCCTACTACCTGTACCTGCCCGACAACGGGACCTGGGGCAAGGAGACCGCCTTTGAGGGCGAGGGTGTGTGGCTGCGGGGGGGAGCGAGCGCGGAAGTGATCCTCCGGGCCCTCGAGCCTGTCCGGAGAATGATGGTGCGGATTAAGGGGGGGCCGGGGGGCGACGAGGTGAGCCTCAAGGTGGAGGGGGCCGCCCTCACAACCCGGGTGGGCCCTGGGGAGAACCACGAGCTGGAGCTGGCCCCGGCGCGGGGATTCCCCTACTACGGGACGGTCCTCTACGACCTCCATTTCCGCTCGCGGGCGTCGGGGCCACCGGACGCCGATGGGCGCATCCGGGGGGCCTTCGTCCAGATCAAGCTCGAGGCGGAGCAGCCCTAGGCCAGGCGGGCGAGAGCGGACCCGCTTCCTTTGACCCCGCTCGGGGCTCGTGGCCTGGCCGGCCAGTCCGACTAGCCTTGCGGCCGCCCGAAGCTCTCTGGGGGTGGGTCTGGCTCGGGGCGGAAGAGCCGGCGCAGGGTGGCTCTTTCCGCGGCATCCCAGACCCCGAGCAGGAACGTCGCGAGCAGAAAGACCGCGCTGGCGACGCCAGCCGCGGCCACTAGGCCAAAGCCGCGGGAAGCCCAGAGCGCGGCGGCGAAGGCCAAGGTGGCCAGGAGCGGCCGGAGGGCCACCGAGGCCATGCGCGTCCGATAGCCGTAGAGATGCAAGGCGGTGACGGTCAGGAGGGCGTACGCGCCCTCGGCCAGAAGGCGGGCCAGGGCCGCGCCTGTCCCCCCGTAGAGGGGGATCCAGACGATGTTCAGGACGACGTTCAGGAGGAGAGCGAGGGTCGAGGTGACCACGATCGTCCCCCAGCGGTTGACGCAGGCGAGTGTCGTCTCGCTGAAGTTTGAAAGGAACATGAAAAGAGCGGTGGGGAGGAGCAGGCGAGAGAGGGGGATGCTCGGCCCATAGGCGGGACCGAAGACCAGGCGGATGAAAGGCTCGGACGCGAGGAGGCCGAAGGCGGCCAGGGGCATGCCCGCCAGCAGCAGGTACTTCTGGCCGCGGCGATAGAGGTCGCCTACCGCGGCCGGCGAGCGGACATTGAGGGCGGCCATGGTCGGGAGGAGGGCGTAGCCGAGGACGCGGGGAACGAGCGTCAAACCTTCCAGGATTCGCACGGGCGCGCTGTAGAAACCGGCCTCCACCGCGCCCCGCATCTTCTCCAGGAGCACGATGTCCACCTGGAAGAGCAGGGTGATGACGAGGCCGACGTAGGCGAAGGGCAGGCCCTTGCGCAGGAGCTCCGCCCAAAGCGCGGGGTCGCGGGCGGGGCGTAGGCGAAGGACGCGGGCGTTGGTGTAGGCCCAGAGGCCGGTGGTATCGAAGCTACGGACGATCACGAACACGAGGACGAAGCCGATCGCCCCCCGGCCGGTACGGAGGCTGACCAGGCCCAGCGCCAGGAGCGCGACCCGCTCCAGGAGCAAGGAGACGGCCTCGGTGCCGAAGCGCTGGAAGCCCTTCAAGAGCCAACGGAGGGTGGCCTTTGCGGACTTGAGCACGAGGTCGAACGAGAGCAGGAGGACCGCCGTCCAGGTGATGCCATCTTCGGGCGCGGAGAAGAGCATGCTCCCCAGAGCGAGGCAGAGGGCCACGGTCAGAAGGGAGAGGACGCCCTGAAACCCGAGCAGGTTGCCTATGAGGCGGCCGGCCAGCGAACGGTTCCGGCTGATCTCCAGGGTGGAGGCATAGGCCATCCCGAAATCGGGCAGGATTCGAAAGATGCCCACGAAGGCGAAGGCCGCGCTGTAGGCGCCAAACGCCTCGGGGGCCAGGTAGCGGGCGGCCAGGAAGCCGAGCAGGAAGAGAAGGAGGTTCGATCCTTCCCCGATGGCCGAGAAGATCGTGTTGCGCGCGATCCGGGGGCGTTCGGGAGCCGTATCCAAGCTGCCCATGCTACCATCACCACCCGAGTGGCCGAGCGTGGCGAGACCAGCCTGTGGGAGGACGCGCGCGACAAGCTGAAGTCGCTCCTCTTCCACGGCCTCAACGCATGGCTAGGATGGGACGTCACTCTGGACACCGATGACCGGCGGGTCCTGGACGGGATCATCCTGCCTCATTTGGCAGCCGCCCCCGAGTTCGGCAAGGTCCTCTTCGTGGGCAGCGACTGGTACACCCGACGCTACAATCGGGTCTTCGCGGACAAGGAGTACTGGACGATCGACAAGGATCCGAGCCGAGCCCGGTACGGTGCCTCCCGCCACCTGACCGACGTGCTCCAGAACCTCGAGCGGCACTTCGCGCCCGGCTATTTCGATCTCATCCTCTGCAACGGAGTGCTTGGCTGGGGCCTGGACGCCAAGGACGATGCGGAGGCGGCCTTCGCGGCCTGCTGGCACACCCTGCGCGAGGGGGGGGTCTTTGTTCTCGGCTGGAATAACATTCCCCGTCGGCGGCCGCTCTCCCTCGAGTCGTCGACGGGCCTCGCCCGTTTCAAGCCCTACGTCTTCGCCCCTCTGAAGGAATCGCGGTACCTCACGCGTAGCCGGAACCAACACACCTTCGACTTTTACGTCAAGTGACCGATCGCCACGCACGCGTCGCCCTGGGCCTGGTGACGGCGGCCTTCATGATCGCCGGCCTGAGCCTGGACTTGCCCGGGCTCACGGACCATCGCTTCTGGAACGACGGGGCCACTTATTATTCGATGGCCCGCAGCCTGGCCGAAGACGGCGACTTGCGCTTCGAGACGCGCGACCTAGAGCGCGTGAAGAAGGCCTACCCCGCGGGCCCGCAGGGCATCTTTCTGAAGCGGACCCGCGGCGGCCTCGTCTTCGACTCGGGGGCGGGCTTCCCTTGGCTCCGGCGCGCCCGGGCGGACGAGGGGCGGCTCTACTTTGCCAAGCCGTTCGTCTATCCGTTGGCTTCGCTCCCGTTCGTGTGGGTGTTCGGGGCCCCCCGGGGCCTCCTCCTCACCAACGCCCTCTTCCTGGGCCTCGCGCTGTTCCTGGGGTATGGGGAGGTGCGCCGCGGGGGGAGCCCCGCCTCGGCCCTGGCCGTGGTGCTGGTCCTCGTTCTCGGCACCGTCACGCCCCTCTACTTCCTTTGGCTGACGCCCGAGATCTTTGGGCTGGGGCTCATCACCGCCGGCCTGGTGGCCTGGCGGGGGGGGCGGCCCCTGCTCTCCGCGCTCCTGCTCGGTGTCGCCACCTACGCGAAGCCCACGAACCTGTTCCTCGCCCTCCCCCTTTGCCTGGCTCCTATGTTTGGCGGCGGGAGCGAGGGGGAGTCACGAGCCCCCGCTCGCCTCCTCAGGGGCTTTGGCGAATCGTTGCGGCGGGCGGCGGTGCTGGCGGCGGTTGTGCTCAGCCTCTTCGGGGCGAACGCCCTCGTCACCGGGGAGATGAACTACCAGGGGGGCGAGCGGAAGACCTTCTACGGGAAGTTCCCCTTCGAGGCTCCGGGCCTCGATTTCGACAACACGGGCTTCTGGATGACGACGGACTACGTGGGGCCCCTCGTCGAAGGTCAGGACGACGAAAAATACACCGGGCGCACAGCGCCTCCGCGCCCGCGGGAGGAGATCCCGGACTCGTTCCTCCGCAACCTGGCCTACTTCTGGACGGGACGCTTCGGGGGGGCCGTGCCCTACTTCTTTCCAGCCGTTCTGGCGGGGATCCTGTTCCTGGCCCGGGGACCCCGCGACCGGCCAGGCTGGCTGGCCTTGAGCGCTTTGCTCGTGTCCTACCTCGTCTACATCTGGCTAATCCCCGACAACTGGTACGGCGGAGGAGGGACGGTGGGGAACCGCTACTTCCTGAACCTGCTTCCCCTTGCTTTTGTCTTCATGCCCCGGGGGCGGGAATGGGTGGTGGTGGGGGGGGGGTTGCTCGCCACCGCGACCCTTCTCGCCCCCATCTTCGTGGCTCCCCTGCACCACTCGCTGCATCCGGGGGATCACGCGACCCTTGGCCCTTTTCGAGTCTTCCCGGCCGAGGTGACGATGCTCAACGACCTCTCCGTGTTCCTCGACGTCTGGCGTAAGAAGAGGCCCTACGGGGACACGGAAGGGGACGCCCGTAGTGGTCGCTCCGCCGATCCCACGTCCTACTGGCTGTATTTCGTGGACGACGGCACGTACGGGCAGGAGTCCTCCTTCGGAGAGGACGGCTTCTGGATCCGGGGGGGCGAGCGCGCGGAGGTCTTCCTGCGCGCGCTCGAACCGGTGCAGAGGATGACGGTCCAGGTGACGGGGGGGCCCGCGGGGGACGTGACCACGGTGCGGGTGGGCGGCCATCGTGCTCGGCTGGCCGTGAGCCCGCTCCACGCCCAGGAGGTGGTTTTCGACATCGACCGGCCCGGCTATGGGTTCTACGACTCCTTCGTCTACCGGTTGGAGCTGGCCTCCCGTTTCGGGAGCGTGTCGGAGAAGGATCCACGCCCCCTAGGCTCCTTCGTCCGGATCACGCTCCAAGTCCACGCGCGTCGTCCCTGACCGACTCCCCGCGGGGAGCGATCCGGGAACGGATGACCCCGGCCCCGGTGCTGCCTAGGGCGGAGGTCGACGCACCAGGAAGCGGCGCAGGAGATCCTTCTCCGTCTCGTCCCACACCCCGACCAGGAAGGTGGCCAGGACGAAGGCCGCGGAAGCCAGGGCCGCCCCCCAGAGCAGGGGCCATCCCCGGAGGAGCCAGAGCACGACCGCGAAAGTGCCGGCGGCAAGGAGGGGGCGGACGAGGAGCGATGGCCAAGAGGCGCGGTAGCCGTAAGCGAACAGAGCCAGGGCGGTCATGGCGAAGTAGGCGGCTTCGGTGGCGACGGTAGCCCAAGAAGCGCCTTGGCCGCCGTAACGCGGAATCCAGAACAGGTTCAGGCCCACGTTCAAGGCCAGGGCCAGCGTGGCGGTCAGAACGATGGTGCCCCAGCGGTTGACGCAGGCCAGAGTGGTCTCGTTGAAGTTGGAGAGGAACATGAAGGCGGCGGCGGGGAGGAGGACCCTCGCCATGCCCGCGCTGGGCCCGTAGTCCGGACCGAACAAGAATGAAATGAAGGGATCGGACGCGAGGGCGCCGAAGGCGGCGATAGGCAGACCCACGAGCAGGAGGTACTTCAGCCCCCGCCGGTAGAGCCGGCTGACCGCCTCCCGCGGTCCTAGGTGCAAGGCGGCCATGGTGGGGATCAGCGCGTAACCCAGGATGCGCGGGACGAGAGTGAGTCCCTCCAGGACGCGCACGGGGGCGCTGTACCACCCCACCTCCTGCGCCCCCCTCATCTTCTCGAGCATGACCGCGTCCACCTGGAAGAACATGAGGATGACGGCTCCCGCGTAGGCAAAAGGCAGGCCCTTGCGGAAGAGTTCCCCCCAGAGCCGGAGGTCGGCGGCCGGGCGCACGGGGATGACCCGCGTGTAGACGTAACCGTAGAGGGCAGCGTCGTCGAAGAGCCTTACGAGGGCGAAGACGAGCACGAAGCCCACCACACCGTAGCCCGCGTGCAGACTCGCCCAACCGAGCAACAGAAGCGCCGTTCGCTCCGCCAGGAGGGAGAGCGATTCGGCGCCGAACATCTCGAAACCTTTGAGTAGCCAGCGGAGCGTCGCCTTGATCGACTTCAAGATGAGATCGAAAGACAGGACCAGGACCGCCGTCCAGGTCGGACCCTCGTAGAGCCAGTGCCCGATGCCGAGGCAGAGGACGAGGGTCAGGACCGAAAGTACGGCCTGAAACCCGAGCAGGTTGCCGATCAGGCGAGCGGCGAGGGAGCGGTCTCGGCTGATGGCCAGAGTGGTGGCATAGGACATCCCGAAGTCGGGTAGGAGTCGGAAGAGGCCCACGAACGCGAAGGCCGCGCTGTACTGGCCGAAGGCCACGGGGGCCAAGTAGCGGGCGGCCAGGAAATAGAGAAGGAACAACGGCAGAATCGAGGACTCGCCGATAGCGGAGAAGAGCGTGTTGCGCGCGATCCGGCTGGGGCTGGGCCCGGGGGGGGGAGTCAGCTGCCCGGCTCCGGGGGGAGCAACCCGTCCCGCAGGCAGCTGATCCTGAGGCAAGTCATGCGCCAGTAATTTATGGTCCCTCTGTCAGTTACGACTGACCTCGGCTTCTGCCACTGCCCCCAGCTGGCAGACAGACTGGCCACGGCCCTGCGTCCGCGCGTCGTCGAAAGAGAGTGGCCGCTCGCCCGTGGGAGGGTCAAGGCGCCAAGCCGACCCCGCCAGAGGCCCAGACACCCTTCCCGGCCCCGCGCATTATGGCCCGGCATCGCCTTTGCCGTCCATTAGCGCGAGCCCGGACGGACAGCCTGGCTTTCGATCCTGTTGAGGGCTGCCTTCGGGGGCATCGAGATCCGGCGCCCCGCCAGACGCTTCCGCCCGCCCTTCTGATCCCTTCCGCGGGCCTTTAGTTACTAGCTCTGGTAGTAGTTGTGGGCCTGCCGCTATAGTCCCGCTCGTATCGGGCCTCTTGAGGCTGAGAACTCTGCCCCTGGAGACTCCGGCCGGGAGCGAGGTAGCAACCCCAAGGCGTCGACCAACGGAGCAAGTGATGATTCTCGCGCGTCTAGCCATCCGCGTGCTTATCGGCGGTGTTTTCGCCACGGCCGCGGTAGTCTCGGCCCAGAGCCCCGAAGCATCGATTGTCGGCACGGTGAAGGATCCCTCGGCGGCCCGGGTTCCGGGGGCCCACCTCAGCGCCAAGTCTCTCGCGTCGGGTGCCGAACGGGAGACGAACGCCAACGCCCTGGGGGAGTTCCGTTTCGATCTTCTCCCTCCAGGGCGGTATCAGGTCCGGGCGGCGGCGCCCGGCTTCCAGGTCACGCAAATCGAAGTGGCCCTGGCCACGGGTGTCACGCACGCGCTCGAGATCCAGCTCGCCATTTCCGGGCCGAGAGTGGAGGTCGAGGTTCGCCGACCCATCGACACGGCCAGCAGCGTGGTCCAGACCGTGGTGTCCGCGCGCGACACTGCCTCGATACCGCTCGCCGCACGCAGCTTCGCAAACATCGCCTACTTCGCCCCCATGACCCAACCCGTCGAACCTTCCGATCCGACCAAGGCCCGAATCACGGCGGTCTCCTTTGCGGGAAGCTCCGGCCTGAATGTCGACCTCTCCGTGGATGGAGGCGACAACAACGACGACTACATCGGCGGATTCCTGCAGAATTTCTCGCCCGACGCCATCGAGGAGTTTAACGTTCGCACGGCACAATTCGATGCCGACACTTCGCGCACCAATGGTGGCTCCGTGATCATTACCACCCGGCGTGGCAACGACCAGTGGCACGGTAGCGTCGCCGACTACTTCCGCGGCGCGGGGCTGAATGCGCGCAATCCCCTTGATAACCCCGAGCCCAATCCCAAGCAGCCCTTCTCCCGAAACCATCTCGCCGGCTCGATTGGCGGCCCCATTGTCAAGCAGAAGCTCTGGTTCTTCACCGCCTTTGAGTACGTCGATGAGGACGCGAGCATCTCCTACAGCAATCAGAGCCTCGCCCAGTTCCAGGCGCTGGCTCAGCTGGCTTCTATGGGTCTCGTTCCCGGAGTGACCTCCATCAGCATTCCGTCATCGGTGCCGGTTTTATTCCGGGATTCCATCTTTTCCACTCGAGTCGACTGGCGGCAATCGGATCGTTCGGAATGGTTTCTTCGGGGTGCCACCGACCGGTACCACACCGCCAACGATCTGCTCCAGCAGGCCACGCTTCCTTCCACGGGCGCCTACTCTCGTTCGAACTACTGGAACGTTCTCCTCCACAACGACTTCCAGTTCAACCAGAGCTGGCTAGGCGTGCTGACTCTGCAGGCCAACAGCTTCCATCGCTCCTTAGAGCGAAACTCGAACTACGGCTTTGCCCTCGCATTTCCGTTCAGCACGACGCAAAGCACCATCTCCGGCTTCGAGACCTTCGGCGACAACCAGTTCGTCACGCCCATCACCGCCTTCCCTGTGGAACGTGACCAGCGCAAGTACCAGGTCCGGTACGATCTGGCCCGCTCAGGGATCAAGCACTCGGTCAAGGTTGGTGTGAACTTCATCGATGAGCCGGAGCTCTCAGGCCGACTGTCGGACAATCCTGAGACCCTGGTCAGCTTTCCCTTGGATCCGACCGACTACCTCGCCAACCCGACACAGTTTCCGCTGGACTACGCCGCCGGCTCATCGCCACTGGGCGGGTCAAGCGGCATCTTCTCGCAGCATGTCCGCCGTTTTGGCGTGTACGCCCAGGACGCGTGGCGCATGAGCCCTTCCCTCACCCTGAATCTGGGCCTCCGCTATGATACGACCTTCGGGCTCTTCACGGCCTCCGGCCGGGAGCAGGATCAGAACTCCGCCTACATCACCCTCAAGGCCCTGGGCCTCGACCTCGTCTCCGGCATTCCCCACGACTACCGGGGTGCCATCGCTCCCCGCATCGGGCTTGCCTGGGCTCCCGGCGGTAGCGGGAAGACCGTCGTTCGCGCCGGCATCGGCCTTTACTACAACGACCTCGCTCAGAACGGTTGGGTCGCCGCCTTCCAAGCCGTCAACGCCCCGCCCGCGGGCCTGCTCCAACCCGCGGACAAAGGTGCCCTCATCGATCCACGCTACAAGACCCCTTACGCCCTGCAAGCGAGCCTCGGTTTCGAGCACGACCTCGGTAATGACTGGCGGGTCGACTTGCGCTACCAACACCAGCAGGGAGTCCATCAATATCGCCGGTACGAATACGTTTCCGGCAGTACGCTCCCCGACGACGCCCCCAGCATCTCGCTCTTCCGGTCTGACAATCGTTCCCGCTACGATGGGATCTCCTTTGGGATCCAGCATCGCTTCTCCAACCGCTTTGACCTTTCCGCGCACTACACGCTGGCGAGCGCCGCCACCTGGGGAGCGGTGGTGGGGGAACTGTTTGACTATGTCAACGGCGTCAGCGACGTAAGGAACCCTTTCGGGCCCGGCGACCACGGGCCTTCCGGCGAGGACGTTCGGCATCGCGTCGTGGTCACGGGGAGGGTTCAGCTCCCGGGCAAGTTTGAGTTGGCCACGCTGTCCCAGTTCGAGAGCGCGCGTCCTTTCACGCTTGCCACCTCGCTGGACGTCAACAACGATGGGAACCCAGCAAACGACCGCGCGGTGGTGAACGGTGCGCAGACGTCCCTGGATCAATTTCGCGGCACGGCCTTCATCCAGGTGGACCTTCGGGTGAGTCGCCCTATTCGGCTCTCGGATCGTACCGAGCTCCGGCCCTTCCTTGAGCTTTTCAATGTCTTCAATCGGCAGAATCCCGGCAACAACTACGTCGGCCAGGTGGCAGCCCTCTCCGTCCCCCCCAACCAACTGGCCAACGTCACCCAGCACTGCCTTGATCCAGGCTGCACCGCCACCCGTGCTGTGACCCTGAACGATCTCCGCGTGCCGGCGGGAGCGCTCGGCGATTTCTTCGGCCCCGGGACCACAGTGGGGATTCCCTTCACCGCCCAGCTCGGCCTCCGACTGAGCTTCTGACCAGTCGCACGGAGCCAACACCTTGAGGGACGGCAATCCGCAGCCCGTCTTTAGCCTCGTCGCTGTCTTTAGTCTCGACTGGCTTCCCGCGTGCGCGCTTTTGGCAACGGCCTCGTCCGACCGCACAGCTTGTTCGAGGCCGTGCTGATCAGAATCTCGGGGTTGCTGGCTACACCCTCTTGATTGCCCTTACGATTAACACCAGTACGACCGCCCCGATGGTGGCAACGATGATGCTGGCCAGGGTTCCGCCAGCCGCGATCCCAATCATGCGAAAAAGGAATCCGCCAACGAACGCTCCAATCACGCCGAGCACGATGTCACCCAGGACCCCGTACCCGGATCCCTTTGTGATCTTTCCCGCCAACCAACCCGCAACCAAGCCAACCAACAAGAACCACACTAGATGCACGGGTTACCTCCCTTCGTGATAGGACTGGCCCTTGACTCCTCTACGAGAACGAGGTGACGGAACGTCTCAATCGCCTTTCTCCTTGCGGAGCAAGGCATCCAGCCCGCGGCTGATTTTGAGGCAGCGCTCCAAGGGATCGGACTCCAGCAGCTTTTGGCGGGCCGAGGCGGTGATCGGCAAGTGCTGACAAGCGAGGTTGACCCAAGACATGGGCTCCTTGGACCGACGCTGCTGGTCTAGGAATGAGCGGAGGTCGGCATGGGTGTGAAGATAGCGGGCCAGGGCCTCCACCGCGGGTCCCCATTCGTCTCCGGGATCCTCTTCGTCGAGGGGCTGGACCTCCGCGATGAGGACGTCCACTCCGATCAGGCTCACCACCTTGCCCCGGCGGAGCCCATCCAACTCCACGCGGCGGCCCCCGTCCGTGAGCGGCAGGTCCTCCATGAGAAAGGCCACCGTGCCCACCGACTGGAGGTCGCGGGGGTTGGGACTGGCCGCGGTCGTGTCGCGCTGAGCCATCGCGAGCAGGCACTTGCCGCCCCGGGTGGCCATCTCCACCGCGGCCAAGGCCCCCGGGCGCGACACGACCAGCCCCAATGATGATTCCGGGAATAGGCAGACCTCCCGGAGGGGGAGAACGGGCAGAAGGAGGTTGCCCGGCGTCGCCCCCGGTATCGAGCGGGTCAGGCTGACCTCCTTGTTCCGCGGCGCGTCCCAGAAGCCCAGGGGGGACGCCCGCCTGTGCGGCGCATGTTACTACGGGGTCCCGCTGAGGCGCCGGGACAACTTTCGATAAAGAATAGACGAGAGGCTGAGGCGATCCCGGCCGGGGAGCAGTTCGAGGTAGTCCTCCCCGATGCGGGCTACCGTCTCGGGGTCGCCCCCCACCCGCGTGATCGGGACACCGGGGACCTTCCCCGAGAAAGCCGTGCGGTAGCCCAGCTCCCGGACGAGGCGCCGGGCGCTGGGACCGGAGGCGTGCCAAGGGTAAGCGAGGTGGACCACGGGCTTGCCCGTCCGCGCCTCGATGAGCCGCTTCGATTCCGCCAGCTCGGTGCGGATGGCCGCTTCTCGCTGGGCCGGGGACTCCAAGCGGCCACGAATGCGGCTCCGGCTGGTCAGCCGCCTCAGTATCGTCTCCCAGTCCTTGCGCGCGAAAAAGCCCTCGCCCCCTTGCTGGGTGACGGCCTCCACGCAGGCGGTGCGGATGTACGGCTCCTCGTGGAAGCGGAGCGACTCCGACAGCCGGGGTGCGGAACGGAGGAGGGGCGTGCCCAGGGGAATCTCCTCCCCCATGAGGTCGCGTCCCGCCTCGCCGATCAGGGGCAGATCCATGGCCGCGTAGCCCCGGCGGCTCTGGGGCGTGGCGAAGCCAGCCACTTGGGGGCTAACGTGGATGCGGGCATGGAGAAGGCTGTGGCTTTGGAAGTCCAGATAGCCCGCGCGGGACAGAGCCTCGACTTCCTCCCAGGAGAGGAAGGCGGCTTCCCCCTGCTCGCGCCCCAGCACGGCCTCCGGCCGCACGCGTCCAGCCTCGACCTCCTCCCAGGTGGGGGGCAGGGGACCCGGACGCTCGCGCATGCGTCCGGGAACCAGAAACACGACCCCCCGCATGGCGTACCGCCGCAGCAAGGGCGCCCCCACGCCCCAGACGCTGCTGCGCCCGTCATCGAAGGTGAGGAGAACGGCCCGTTCGGGTACCGGCCCCGCACCCATGAGAGCCCGGAAGTACTCGTCCGCGGAAAGGGTAGAGTAGCCGTTCTCAGCTAGATAGCGGAGCTTGCGCCCGAAGGACTCCGGCTCGAGGCTGTGGAAGACGAAGACGGGGATGTCGCCCCGGGCGAGTGGCCCCCCCGTCACAAAGTCCGGGTAGCGGCCCAGGAGGAGGTCCCGCGGTACCTCCCAGGCCGGGCCGGCGTCGTGGGCAAGCTTACGAAAGGACTTCATCGGGGGCTCCGCGCGTCGGAGAGCACCTCATCATAGAGCGCTTCCATCTGGAGCACGCAGGAGCGCACGTCGTAGCGGCCGGAGGCCCCGTGCGCGCCCTGGGCGAGAGAGTGCCTCAGTCCCTCGTCGTCGAGCACCCGCAGGAGGGCGGCGGCCAGGGCGGGGGCACTCTGAGCGGGTACGAGCAGGCCTGTCCGGCCATCCTCCAGCACTTCGCGGCAGCCGTCTACGGCCGTGGAGACGATGGCCTTACCCGCTGCCATGGCCTCGAAGAGGGTGAGCGGGGTTCCCTCATAGAGGGAGGAGATGCAGAGCACGTCGATGGCCCCCAGCACCCTGGGGATGTCGGTGCGGTGCCCCGCGAAGACCACTCGGTCGGCGATGCGGAGCTCCTGAGCCTGGGCGCGCAGCGGAACCGCCAGGTCGCCGTCACCCACGATCAAGAACCGGGTCTCCGGGCGAGCGGCCAGAACAGAGGCGGCGGCCTCGATCAAGAAGCGATGCCCCTTCTGGGCGTTGAGGCGCCCGATGGCTCCGACCACCAGTGCCTGCGCGGGCAAGCCCAGCTCCTGCCTGGCCTCGAGCGCCTGGGCGCGGGGCACCGGCCCAAACTCGTCGAGGGGGGCCCCGTTCCAGATGAGCCGGACCCTATCCGCGGGCACGTGGCGCTGCTGCACCAAAAAGTCGCGGGTGCTGCCGCTCACCGCGATGGCCCGGTCGACGAGGGGGGCGAGGAGCCGGTCGGCCCATCCCTGGTAGACCGGCATGCGCGGATCCGCGAAGTGCTCGTGCAGCACAAGGGCGGCTCCCACCCGACGTGCGGCCAGGCGGCCAAAATCGGCCGCCGCATACCCGTGCACGTGGAGGACACGCGCCTGGCGTGCGCGGGCGAGAGTCACGAGATCCAACAGCAGGCGGGGATCGAAGCGCCCGCGTCCGAGGTGGGAGACGGGGATGCCCTGCGCGGCGAGGAGGCGGGAGGCGGGTTCCGATTCCTTCAGCCCGCACAGCGAGACCTCGAAGCGGGAGGGGTCGTAGCGGGGGAACCACCAGGAAAAGAGACGGGAGACGCCGTGGATGCTGGAGCCAGCGACCCCAAACTTGTCGCAGACGTGAAGCACGGAGACGGGCATGTCAGGGCACGGGCTCGGACTCGAGGCCGGGGCCCCGCGACATCCAGACGAAGGCCCCCGAGAGAGAGAGCAGAACCACGAGGCCCGCGCCGACAAGGCTGAAGGCGAGGGCGCCATCGCGGGCGAGGCCGATCTGGCCGAAGTAGACGATGAAGACACTCTCCCGGATGCCCCACCCGTTGAAGGAGACGGGAACGGTTTGGAGCAGCGTGCAGAGCGGAACCATGAGGAAACAAGCGCCGAGGGGGAGCGGAATGCGGAGGGCATGCGCCACCGCATAGTAGTAGCAGACGACCAGCGCCTGCAGAGCCACGCTCGCCAGGAAGGCGAACCCCACCGCGGGCAGACGCGCGCGGTACACGTGGACCGCGGCTTGGACGATCTCGAACTGTTCCCGGGCCCAGCCGAACGAGGCGAGGCGGGTCGCGGACATGAGCCGCCGCGCCGTGCCCGGCCGGAAGAACACGTAGGCCAGACCGCTGAAAACACCGCCCATGAGGACGAGCATGGAGCGGGCGCCGGCGAGCTGGCGGACGGAGGGGCCCCCGAGCACGAAGGCCACCAGGGCCAGGACGTAGAGGGCACCCAGCCCCAAGATGCGATCGATCGCCACCACCGCGAGGGAGGTCGTGGTGGAGCCCGTGAGCTGGGAGCTGTCGCGAACGCGGATGACGTCCCCCCCTATGTTGCTGGGCAGGAAGTTGTTGAAGAAGGTGGCCACCAGGTAGGAAGCGGATAGCCGCCGCACGGAGGCGGGGAAGCCTTGGGCCTGCAAGAGGACCCACCAGCGCCAGGTGCAGAGGGCGAGCATGGCGCTGTAAAACCCCACCGCGGCCGCGATCAGGATCAGATCCCCCCCGCGAACCCGCCGTTCGAGCGCGACCAGATCGGTGGTGGAGAGGAGGTAGGCCAGAAGGGCGAGGCTAACGCCAATCTTGGCCGCGAGCAGGGCGGTGCGCTTCATGACTCTGGGCGGATCGCGGCACCTGTCGCCAAAGCCGCATGCTACAGTAGCTTCCGCGCGAGGGTCAAACCTCAGGAGGCGCGGGAAGTCTTGGGCACGACGCCGGACGAGGGGCGGCCGCCGATCGCGATCCAGGAGGCGGTGGGCGCGGGGGGCAAGTCCGCCCTCGCCAAGTACCAGGATCTGGTGGTGGGGAGCCGGAGCCCCGGCCGCCTCGTTCTCCACGAGCTGGTGGTGACGCTGACCTCCTGGGTGCCGGGCGCGCTGGGGCTCGTGCTCCGGCGGGTGGCCTACCGCCTGCTATTGGGCGGGATGGGCCGCAACGTCACCTTCGGCTACGGAACCGTCTTGCGGCACCCCGCTAAGATTCGGCTCGGGAACAACGTGACCATAGACGACCTCGTGGTCCTGGACGCCAAGGGCAGCGGCAACCGGGGGATCATCGTCGGGGACGGCGTGTTTCTGGGTCGGGGGACGATCCTCTCCTGCAAAGACGGCGACATCGTCCTTGGCGATCACGTGAACATCGGGTTCTATTCCGAAATCTTCTCCGGCTCGCGGGTAGTCGTCGGCCGATACGGCCTGTTCGCCGCCTATACTTATCTAGTCGGGGGAGGACACGAGTACGAGCGGACGGACCGCGCGGTCCTGGAGCAGCCCCGCTCCTCCCGGGGCATCGACCTGGGGGAGAACGTCTGGTTGGGAGCGGGGGCCAAGGTCCTGGACGGCGTGCGCATCGGCAACAACGTGGTCGTGGGGGCGGGGGCGGTCGTCACCGAAGACTTGCCGGACGGGGTGGTGGCAGCGGGCATTCCCGCCCGCGTGATACGGCCGCGGGAAGACGGGAAGGGGGCCCGCCTTTGACGGGTCTCTGGCCGCCCCCTAGAATCAAGAGCTTCGAGGGAGTTAGGGCATGAAGAAGGTCCTGGAGGAAAAACCCGCGGAGTCCCCCCCCGGTCCTCACGAGGTCCCATTCACCACCATTTCCGGCCGTCCCATCGAGCCGCTCTACGGGCCAGACCGCCTGAGCGACTTCGACTACGCCCGAGATCTCGGCGACCCCGGCCAATTCCCGTTCACGCGCGGCGTTCACGCGACGATGTACCGAGGAAAGCCGTGGACGATGAGGCAGTTCGCCGGCTTCGGCACCCCGGGGGAGACCAACGCCCGCTTTAAGTACCTGCTGGAGAACGGCGGCCACGGTCTGTCAGTCGCCTTCGACCTGCCTACCCTCATGGGGCGGGACCCGGATCATCCCCTCTCTCTGGGCGAGGTCGGCAAATGCGGGGTGGCTGTGACGTCGCTCGCAGACATGGAGACCCTTTTCGACGGCATCCCCCTCGATCAGGTGAGCACCTCCATGACCATCAACTCCCCCGCGGCCATGCTCCTTGCCTTCTACATCGCGGTGGGGGAGAAGCAGGGCGTGCCCCAGGAGCGGCTCTCGGGGACGGTCCAGGCCGATATCCTCAAAGAGTTCATCGCCCAGAAGGAGTACATCTTTCCGCCCCGGCCCAGCATGCGGATCATCGTGGACATGATCCGTTACTGCACGGAGCACATGCCGAAATGGAACACCATCTCCATCTCCGGCTACCACATCCGCGAGGCTGGCTCCACCGCCGCCCAGGAGCTGGCCTTCACGCTGCGGGACGGGATCGAGTACGTGCAGTGGTGCGTGGAGGCGGGGATGGATGTGGACTCCTTTGCGCCCCGGCTCTCCTTCTTCTTCAACTCCCACAGTGATTTCTTCGAGGAGATCGCCAAGTTTCGCGCCGCCCGGCGGATCTGGGCCCGCGTGATGAGGGAGCGCTTCGGGGCCAAGAACCCGCGCTCCTGGATGTGCCGCTTCCACGCCCAGACGGCGGGGGTCAGCCTGACCGCTCAGCAGCCCTACAACAACGTGGTCCGCACGGCTCTCCAGGCCTTGGCCGCGGTCCTGGGGGGGACGCAGTCCCTGCACACCAACTCCCTCGACGAGGCCCTGGCCCTCCCCACCCAAGAAGCGGCCACCATCGCCCTGCGCACGCAGCAGATCATCGCGCACGAGTCGGGGGTGGTGAACACCGCGGACCCCCTGGCCGGCTCCTATTTCGTGGAGAAGCTGACGAGCGATCTCGAGGCCGAGGCCCTCGAGTATTTCCGCAAGATCGACGCCTTGGGGGGCATGGTGGCGGCGGTCGAGCGCGGCTTCCCCCAACGGGAGATCCAGGAAGCGGCCTTCCAGTTCCAGAAGGCGGTGGAGCGCAAGGAAAAGATCATTGTCGGCGTGAACGAGTACGCGATGGAGGAGAAGCCCTTCCCGATCCTCTACATCGACGAACGAGCCTCGGAAGAGCAGATCGGCCGCCTCCAGACTCTCCGCGCCACCCGGGACAACGAGCGCGTGCGGCAGGGACTGGCCCGCCTCCAGCAGGCGGCGCGGGGCCGGGACAACCTGATGTATCCCATCCTGGACGCGGCCCGAGCCTACGCCACCTTAGGGGAGATGTGCGACGCTCTCCGCGAGGTCTGGGGCGAGTACGAAGAGCCCCCTGTCTTCTGATGGTCGCGATGCCTGAGAAAAAGTCGCCGCCCGGGGGTTTGGCTTCTCGCAAGATCAGGGTCCTCATCGCCAAGCCCGGCCTGGACGGCCATGACCGTGGGGCCAAGGTGGTGGCCCGCGCCCTCCGCGATGCAGGGATGGAGGTCATCTACACCGGCCTGCGCCAGAGCCCGGAGCAAATCGTGGCCGCGGCTGCGCAGGAGGACGTGGATGCGGTCGGCCTCTCCATCCTGTCCGGTGCCCATCTCCAGATCTGCAAGCGCGTTCTGGAACTCCTCCGGGCCAAGGGGAGCGGGGGGGTCCGGGTGTTCCTGGGCGGGATCATCCCCGCCCAGGACATCCCCCTCCTGAAGAAGATGGGCGTGGCGGAGGTGTTCCTTCCCGGCTCCTCGACCCAAGACGTCATCCGGCTGATCGAGTCCTCCCTTCCCGTCCGCTGACCGGGGCGCAAGCCCCGATAGATCCTTGACATACAGGCAGGAGCGGTCTATCTTGGTGCGACGGTCCGGCGCCGGAGAGCCGCCCGATTTGGCGTGGAGGGCCACAGGCGATGGGCAAGAAAATACTGCTAGCGGACGACAGCATCACGATCCAGAAGGTCATCGAACTCACGTTCTCGGACGAGGACTTCGACGTGGTGACCGTAGGCAACGGGCGTCTGGCAGTGGAAAAGGTCCAGGAAGTACGTCCGGACGTGGTGCTCTGCGACATCATCATGCCCGAAAAGGACGGCTACGAGGTCTGCGACTTTATCAAGAGAAACGCGTCCCTATCCCACATACCGGTCCTGCTCTTGACGGGTGCTTTCGAGCCCTTCGACCAGGAGCGCGCGGCGCGAGTGGGCTGTGATGGCTTTCTGGCCAAGCCGTTCGAGCCGGAGACGCTCATCGCCAAGGTCAAGGATCTGTTGAAGAAGGCGGCCTCCCGAACCGTGTCGTCCGCCGGGCTGCGCACCCCACCGGTCGTTGCCGAGCCCTTCCCGGTCCCGCCTCGGGAGCCCGAGCCCAGCCCCCCGGCCACGAGCTCGTTCCCCCCGGGTCCGCCCGCGCGACCGCCCGAGCTGATACCGTTCCCGACGGCGGCCGTCCGCCCCCCAGGGATCGAGCCACCCCCCGCCCCGCCTTCCCCTCCGGAGGTGAGGTTCATCCCGGACGAGCCGTTTGGAGACCTGGACGGTGCTACGTTCGCCCCCGACACCGCCACCGCCTCCTTCGGGGCTCCCCCCGTCGAGCGCCGGACTTTCCCCGTCGCGGAAGAGGCGGCGGCAACGCGGGACCTGCTGCCGATGACGCCCGAGGAGTCCGAGAGTCTGGCCGCACCCGCCGCCCCCTCCGATTCCGCGAACACGGTCATGTTCAAAGCGGGGGCCGTCTCCTGGTCAGCCCCGCTGGCCGAGCCGCCAACCGCCGCCGCCCCGCCTCCCTCGCCCCCCGCGGCCGCAGAGCCCGAGTTTGAGGAGGTGGTCGACGAGGACGTAGTGGGATTCCCCGGTGCTTTCGGGGCGTCTCCCGCCCCCGCTGCCTTCGAGCCGCCCGCAGCCGCGCCGCCTCCTCCGCCCGCCGCGCCGCCTGCGCTGGCCACCTCCGCCCCCGAACCTCGCATGATCTCGGGGGCAGGGAGCGTCCCCGGGCCCACCGGGCCACGGGCTCCCGCTCCGCCCTGGGCGGCCGCGGAAGCGGCTCCGTCATTCGCGGATGTGGCGGGGGACGAGGTGTTGGCCGTGAACACCGCAGCCGTGGCCGCCTCCGTGGCGGCCGAGGTAGCAGTTCCCGTGGACATGGTCGCCCAGATCGCCCAGCGCGTCGTCGCCCAGATCTCCGAGAGAGTCGTCGCCCAGATCGCCTGGGAGGTCATCCCCGACTTGGCCGAGGCCATGCTCAAGAAAGAGATCGAGCGCCTCAAGGCCGAGCTGCAGCGGACCTAGGGCGCGGGCTTCCCAGCCCGGGCCGCCGCGCTCAGAATAAGGGGCCGACCCCTCTCATGCCCGCCCCGCGGACGAGACAATGACTGGAGATATGTCCAAAGAGCCGCTCGCGAAGGCCTACGAACCGAAGGAGGTGGAGGCGCGCTGGTACCGCTTCTGGGACGAGGGCGGTTTCTTCCGCGCCAACCCGGAATCCGGCAAACCGCCCTTCGCCATCGTCATCCCGCCCCCGAATGTAACGGGCTCCCTCCATATTGGCCACGCCTTCACCCTCACCCTGCAGGATGTGATCGTGCGCTGGAAGCGAATGTGCGGCCACGACACGCTCTGGCTGCCGGGACTGGACCATGCCGGCATCGCCACCCAGCTGGTGGTGGAGCGGCAGCTTGCCCGGGAGGGCAAGCGGAAAGAGGACTTAGGGCGGGCCAGCTTCGAGGCGAGGGTCTGGGAGTGGAAGGCGGAGAGCGGGGGCAAGATTCTGAACCAACTCCGCCTCATGGGCTACTCCCTGGACTGGACGCGGCTGCGCTTCACTCTCGACCCCCAACTCTCGCGGGCCGTGCGCGAGGTCTTCGTCTCCCTCTACGAGGCCGGGCTCATCTACCGCGGCGACTACATCGTGAACTGGTGCCCACGCTGCGGTACGGCTTTGTCGGATCTGGAGGTCGAGACCGAGGCCGAGAGCGGAAGCTTGTGGCACATCCGCTACCCGGGGGCGGATGGCGGGCCCGGCGTCGTGGTCGCGACCACGCGCCCCGAGACCCTGCTCGGGGACACCGCGGTGGCGGTTCATCCCGACGACGAGCGTCACCGGGCCCTCCTGGGCGGGAAGGTGATCCTGCCCATCCTGCATCGTCCCATCCCGGTGGTGGGGGACTCCTTCGTCGACCCGGAGTTCGGGACGGGGGCAGTCAAGGTCACCCCCGCCCACGATCCGAATGACTTCCTGGCTGCCCAGCGGCTGGGCCTGCCCGCCATAAACATTATGGACGAGCGGGGAGTCCTCAACGAGAACGCCGGACCCTACGCGGGTCAGGACCGCTTTCAGGCCCGGGAGGCGATCGTCCGCCAGCTCGCGGCGGAAGGACTCCTGGTGAAGACGGTCCCGCACTCGGTGCCCTTGGGGCGCTGCCAGCGCTGTCAGACGGTGGTGGAGCCCCGGCTCTCCCGGCAGTGGTTCGTGAAGATGGCCCCCCTGGCGGAGCCAGCCATCAAGGCGGTGGAGGACGGGCGCATCGTCTTCGTGCCCGCGAGCACGGCTAAGACCTACTTTGAGTGGATGCGGAACATCCGTGATTGGTGCATCAGTCGGCAGCTCTGGTGGGGGCACCGCATCCCGGCCTGGACGTGCGGGGCCTGCTCCCGGCTGACGGTGGCGCGCCAAGACCCCGCGACCTGCCCCCACTGCGGCGGGAAGGAACTCACCCAGGAAAGTGACGTCCTGGACACTTGGTTCTCCTCCGCCCTCTTTCCCTTCTCCACCCTGGGCTGGCCGGACCAGACCCGCGATCTCGAGCGCTACTACCCCAACAACGTGATGATGACCGGGTTCGACATCATCTTCTTCTGGGTAGCCCGGATGATCGTGATGGGGCTGCGCTTCAAAGATGACGTGCCCTTCCGGCGCGTCTTCTTCAACGGTCTGGTCCGTGATGACAAGGGCGTGAAGATGTCCAAGACCCGGGGCAACGACGTGGACCCGCTGGAGCTTGTCGCCAAGCACGGGACGGACGCCGTTCGCTTCACCCTTACCGCCCTGGCCGCGCCGGGGACCGACCCTTCACTCTCCGAAGCGCGTCTGCTGGGCTATAAGGCCTTCGTCAACAAGCTCTGGAACGCCTCGCGCTTCGTGCTCATGAACCTGGACGGCGACCGGGCCCCTTACTCGTTCTCCCAGCTCCCCCTGGCCAGCCAATGGATCCTTGGCGAACTGAACAACACGGCGGGGCTGGTGCAGGAAGCCCTGGAGGAGTTTAGGTTCGATCTGGCCGCCAACACCTTGTATCACTTCGTCTGGAGTGAGCTCTGCGACTGGTACATCGAGATCTCCAAGGTCCTCTTGGCCGATCCAAAGCACGGTCCCGAGACCCGGACCGTCCTTCTAGAAGTGCTCGAGGGATCGCTGCGACTCTTGCATCCGATCATGCCCTACGTCACGGAAGAGATCTGGCAACGGCTCCCCCACGACGGAGACTCGATCATGGTCGCGCCCTTTCCGCAGAGGCGGGAGCTGGCCCTTGCCGGCAAGCGGATGAGCGATCTCATCGATCTGGTGACCGCCATTAGAACCATTCGGGCGACCTACGAGGTGGATCCGAAACGGCGCATCGACGTCACGCTCCTGGCCCCGGCCGCGACCGGCTTCGCCTTTCTCGAGGAGCAGCGCCCGTTGATATCGGCCCTTTGTCGGATAGAGCATCTCAGGATCGTGTCGCAAGCGGCGAGGTCCCGGCAGACGATCGTCCAGCCGGTGGGGGAATTCGAGATCCACATCCCCATGGCCGGGCTCTTCGACCTCGCGGCGGAAAGGAGCCGGCTGACCAAGGAGCGCCTGAAGATCGACGGGGAGCTCGGGAGCCTAAGCGCTCGGCTGGGCAACCCGCAGTTCGTAGAGCGCGCAAAACCCGAGGTGGTCGAGGAGAGCCGGGCGCGGGTGGCGGAGCTCGAGGCCCGAAAGCGCAGGGTGGAGGAGATGCTCCGCGAACTCGGGGGCGAGGCCCAATGAGTGACCCCCCGGCCCCATGACCCTCGAGCTCCCCGACGTCGCGGCCCTCGTGCGACGGGCCCTGGCCGAGGACTTGGGGGGCCGTGATTTGACCACGGAGGCGGTCGTGCCCCCCGACCTCCGGGCCCGGGGCGTGCTGCTGGCAAAGCAAGACCTGGTCGTCTCGGGCCTGGACGCCGCCGGGGCCACATTCCAAGCTCTGGACGGAACGATGTCCTTCGCGCCCCGGGCCGGGGAGGGTGAGCGCGTCCCCGCCGGAAGCATCCTCGCCCTCGTGTCCGGCCCGGCCCGCGGGATCCTGACCGGGGAACGCGTGGCCCTGAACTTCCTTCAGCGCCTCTCGGGGGTGGCCACTCTCACGCGTCGCTTCGTGGAGGCAGTGGCGGGAACGGGCGTGCGCATCCGCGACACCCGCAAGACGACGCCGTTCTTGCGCGCGCTGGAGAAGAGGGCCGTGGGGGCGGGAGGGGGAGAGGCCCACCGCGCGGACCTCGCCGCCGGTATCCTCGTCAAGGACAACCATGTGCGTCTGGCCGGCGGGGTCGCCGAGGCGACCCGGCGCGCGGTGGCGGAGGCGGGAGCGCGTCCCGTCGAGGTGGAGGTGGAGCGGATCGAGCAGATCGAGGACGCCCTGGGGGCGGGCGCGACCATGCTCCTGCTCGACAACTTCACGGCCCCCGATGTCCGCCGGGCGGTCGCGCTCATCGGGCACCGGGTGCCGGTGGAGGTCTCGGGAGGGGTGACCCTGGCCACGGTCCGCTCCTATGCAGAGGCCGGGCCGGATTACATCGCGGTGGGAGCGCTGACCCATTCCGCGCCCGCTGCCGACATCTCGCTCGAAATCGAGGGGGCGTGACCACTACCACGGAGCGGCTCCGGGGTTTTCTCCAGGCGAGGGGAGGCGCCTGGACGGGGCCCATCGAGCATTTCCCGAGCCTGGGCTCCACCAACGATCTCTTGAAGGAGCGGGCCCGGGCGGGCGCCCCGGAATGGAGCGTGCTCCTGGCCGACGAGCAAACGGCGGGGCGGGGGAGGCAGGGCCATGCCTGGGCCTCGCCTCCGGGGGGGCTCTATCTCTCGGTTCTGATGCGGCCCCGTTTCCGCCCCGGTGGTCTCATCCCCCTCG
This sequence comes from Vicinamibacteria bacterium, assembly GCA_035570235.1. Taxonomy (NCBI): domain Bacteria; kingdom Pseudomonadati; phylum Acidobacteriota; class Vicinamibacteria; species Vicinamibacteria bacterium. Next base: position 125,540 of record DATMML010000083.1, read on the forward strand.
CGGCGGGGGTGGCGGTGGCAGACGCGCTCGCCGACCAAGGGCTGAGCGCCCAGCTCAAGTGGCCGAATGATGTCCTGATCGGCGAACGCAAGCTCGGGGGAATCCTCGCGGAATCGGCGGCCGGCGTTGCAGGCTTGGAATGGGTCGTGGTCGGGGTGGGGATCAATCTCGAGCTTCCCCCCGCGGGCCTGCCCGCGGGGGTGAGAGCGACCGCCACTTCCTTCCGGGCCGAAACCGGCACCGCCTGCGATGCCGCCGCCCTGGGGGCGGGGGTTCTGGCGGGTTTGGCCGTCTGGTATGATGACTTGATTCGAGGGGAGCCTGCGGCCCTGCTGGCCGCGTGGCGCGCGCGCTCCGTACCCTGGTGGGGGCGGGCGGTGGAGGCTCGCTCGGCCGCGGGTGCCGCCATCCGGGGCTTGGCGCGCGACGTGGACGAGGGGGGCGCGCTTCTCCTCGAACTCGAAGATGGGTCCCGGGTGCCGGTCATTGCCGGCGAAGTCCGGGAGTTGCGGCTGAGGGACCCCGGTTCTCGATGAGCGTGCTCCTCACCATCGACGTCGGTAACACCAACACCGTGCTCGGGCTTCACCAGGGGGCCGAGCTCAAGGCTCACTGGCGTCTCACCACCCGCCGGGAACAGACCGCCGACGAGTATGGCATCCTGGTCCGCAACCTCTTCGCCACCTCCGACCTCGCACCGGGGCAGATTGAGGGCGTGGCCTTGGCGAGCGTCGTGCCGCCCTTGACCCCCGTCCTGGTGGCTCTGTCTCGCGAGTACCTGGGCCACGACCCGCTCGTGATCGAGCCCGGCGTTCGCACGGGGATGCCGATCCTGTACGAGCCGCCCGGGGACGTGGGCGCGGACCGCATCGTCAACGGGGTGGCTGCGTTCGCCGCCTATGGCGGTCCCGTGATCGTGGTCGACTTCGGGACCGCCACTACCTTTGACGTCGTGACCAAGAAGGGCGAATACGCAGGGGGCGTCATCTGTCCCGGCATCGGGATCAGCGCGGACGCGCTGTTTCAACGGGCGGCCCGACTGCCCCGGGTGGATGTGCGCCATCCAGGTCGAGTGGTGGGGAAATCCACGGTGGGCTCCATCCAGTCCGGCTTGTACTTCGGCTACGCGGAGATGGTGGAGGGTCTCATCCGTCGGATCCGCACCGAGCTACAGGAGCCGGTCAAGGCGGTGGCCACGGGCGGCCTGGCCGAGACCCTGGCCGGCGATATTCCTTCCATTGAAGCCGTGGACCCCGTGCTCACCTTGACCGGGCTGCGCCTGATCTGGGACCGCAACCGGACGCCCGCGCGGTAGCCGCGGCCCGTGACCCTCCCCGATGCCGAGGCTTCGTACTACCAGACGATAGAGGAGTTCTTCGTCTCCCGTCGCGGGGACCCGCTCCTGCTCTCGAACGCAGATTGGCTCCTCATTAGAAGATGGCGGATGGCGGGAATCCCCCTGCGGGTAGTCCTCCGGGGAATCGCGGATGCTCTGGACAGCCACGCTTTGTCGTGGAGCCGGGACCGCAAGGTGGGGAGCCTCGCCTATTGCGCCAGCGAGGTGGACGCCGCCCGCGACCGCTGGTCACGGTCGCTCTCCCTGGGAGCGGAGATCGACGTCAACGCCGTGCTCGAGGGGTTCGCCGCGGATCTGGAGCGGGCCCGGGGGCTGGGCCAGTCCGGGCTGGGTGTGGCCCGTGAGCTCGCCGCGGACCTCCGGGGCCGCGCCGCAGGAGATCGCCTCGAGGGAGTGGAGACCTGGCTGGGCGGGCGGGAAGCCCTCCTCCTCGACGCCATCAAGCAGGACGCGGGCCCGGAGGTCGTGGCCCATGTATGGGGCGAGGTGGAGGACGCGCTCGCGCCCTATCGGGAGCGGCTGCCCGCGCGCGTGCTGGACCAGATCCGCACCGAGTCCCGGGCCCGACGCCTGCTCGAGACGCATGGCCTCCCCCGCCTCAGCTTGTTCCACGCGGTGTCCGCAACGACCACCGCTCCCTGGGAAGCGGAGAGGTGACGAAGCGGGGGGCAGGGGCCGGCCTGCGGCCGCACGACCGGGTGGAGATCGTGGTCGAGAAGGGGGTCTACCGGGGCCTGGGTCTGGCGCGCCACCAAGGGCAGGTGGTTTTCGTTCCCCGGGCCCTGCCCGGCGATCGCGTGCGGGCGCGGGTGGAGGCCGTCCGCTCCGGGTACGTGGAGGCGACCCTGGAGGCCCTGGTCGCGGGCTCGCGGGAGCGACGGCCCTCGCCCTGCCCCTACGCGCCGAGCTGTGGCGGGTGCGCCTACCAGGAACTGGACTACGCGGCGCAGCTGCGGCTCAAGGAGGGGGTCCTGCGCGAGTCCCTGCAGCGGGCGGGCGCGGCCTGGGCGGGGGAGATCCCGATCGCTCCTTCGCCGGAAGAGGGCTGGCGGACACGTGCCTCGTTCCATCTTCAGGCGCGGGGCCGCTCGCTCCATCTCGGGCTCCACGAGGAGGGCAGCCATCGGGTAGTGGACCTACCCTATTGCCTCCAGCTCTCGGCGGCCATGAACGGGGCCGCCCGTGGCCTGCGTGGCGCCCTGGAGCGGAGACCGGACCTGGCGGGCGGAGTGCGGGGCATCGACCTCCTGGAGTCTCTCGACGGCCGGGAACTCGTCGGTTCCTTCGAGACGGAGATGGACGCGCAGCAGGCGGTTGGGCTACTCGCCTTCGCCGAGGGCGCTCCGGGGCTGACCGGGATGGGGGCGGTAGCGGGGCGTGGCCAGGCCCGGGGATACATCTCGCTGCGGGGAGCCCCCTATGTGCACTCCTCCCTGTTGGGTCGTGAGCTCCGCGTGCACGTGCAGTCGTTTTTCCAGGCCAACCGGTTTCTCATCGAGCCGCTCGTGCGGGGAGTCGTGGAACTCATCCCCGGGGGCGGAACCGTACTTGACCTCTACGCAGGGGTCGGGCTCTTCTCGCTGCCCTTGGCGGCGGGTGCGGGCGACGTGCTGAGCATGGAACTCAGCGCCAGCGCTGCGGACGACGCGGTCTTCAACTTTCGACAGGCGGGGCTAAAGAACCTGCGGCTGCGCACGGGCGATGTACTCGAAGGTCTGGCCACCTGCCCCGCGCGGCCCGGCGAGCGGATCGTCCTCGACCCACCCCGCTCGGGGGCGGGGGCGGCGGTGGTGCAGGCGATCGCGGCCCGCCGCCCTGAGGTCGTGGTCTATGTTTCCTGCGATCCACCCACGCTCGGGCGGGACCTGGCGACTTTTGCCAAGGCGGGCTTCCGGCCCGATGCCCTCCGGGCCTTCGACGCCTTCCCCGACACCTTTCATCTGGAGACGATTGCCCGCCTGGTGCCGGGCTGAGGGTCAATCTCGGCCCTTACGCCCGGCGCTCGCAGAGCCCAGGCCCCCGGGGGCCGGCGAGATCCAACCCGGGATGGCATCCGCAGCCCGAGGGGGGAGCGAAAGGCGCTCGGTCGACGCGAACGCTCGGTTTCCGGGGACGGGGAGGGGGACCTCGAAGCGGGAAAACTATGCTAACATTCGGCGCCTGCGGGTGATAGCGACGCGGCCTCTGGCCGCGGGCATGGGAGCCGCCGCAAGCGGAGGCCACGAGGGCCGGCGTCGACTACCAGCGGTATGAGCCAGGAACAAAAGCCCTTTGCGGTCAATGATCGTCGGCATTTCACCGCCGACGGACAGGCTCGGGAGAATGACCCTGCCCCCGCTGCGCCCGCTCCGGCCTCGCCCGCTGAATCGCCCTCAGCGTCTCCCTCGGGGGCGGCCGGGCCGGCCGACTTTGGCCAGTTCATCCTGACGCTCGGAGCGCAGGCCGGGTTCCTCTTGTCCGGCCAGGGGGGGGCGGAAGGGCCTTCTCCCCACGAGGCCTTGCAGGATGCCCGGGCCCTCATCTCGATCCTCGAGATGCTCAAGGACAAGACCGAGGGCCGTCGGACCCCCGAAGAGGACCGGATCTTGGACGGAGTCCTCTACGAGCTCCGCTTGGGCTACGTGGCCCGCGCGGGGGTGAGCGGGGCGTGAGGCGGTCGCTCGCGCGGTGCCTCCTCATCCTGGTCCTGTTCCCTCCCTTGACGGTGGGGGCCCAGGGCGACAAGGTCATTGACCTGCGGGCCGCCCATCCGATCACGGTGAGCAGCTTCGAGGGGCTGTGGGCCTCCTACATGAAGGCGGACCGGGCGGGGGACACCGAAAACGCGCGCCGCATCTTCCGTGAAATCCGTCGGCTACGGATCGAGCGGAACATCGGGAACCTGGAGACGCTGGGCCTTGGCCTCGTATCCCTGGGGCTCGACCGCTTGGGCAGGGGCGAGCGCGATCGTGCGGAAGAGCTGTTTCACAACGCGGTGGGCCTGTCCCCGAACCTGCCCGACGGCCATCTCGCTCTGGCCCTGACCGACATCAAGGGCGGCCCCCTCGGCATTGTGCCCGCCGTGAGCGAGACCCTGTCCGGGACCCTGGCTCGCTTCGGGACCGCGCGGGGGCGCTACTACCTTCTGGAACTCGTGATCCCGGTGGGGCTCCTGGTCTTGTTCGCAACCACCCTCGTGTTTTCGCTGGCTCTGTTGCTGCGCAACGGGACCCTCCTCCTCCACGACCTCGAAGAGTCGATGGGGCCGGGGCGGCACCGGGCGGTGGCCTTGGCGTTCTATCTGGCCCTTCTCTTGCTGCCCGTGGCCAGCTTCCAAGGCTATGGTTGGCTTCCGCTGTGGTGGCTGGCCCTCCTTTTCGTCTATTTCGGCCGGACCGAGAAGCTCCTGACCCTCGGCCTCTTGGTCGGCAGCCTGGCGGTGGGGCCGTTGACGAGCCTGCTCGAGTCCCGCCTCCTCGCGGCGCGTAACCCGCTGTTTTGGGATGCGGTGGAGGCGGTGGAAGGGGGGCCCGACTCGCGGGCCATCGCGGACCTGGAGGCGGCCAGCAAACGGTACCAAGGGGACCGAGACCTCGCCTACTTGCTCGCCGCCCAATACAGGAAGGCGGGCCGCTACGACGACGCCATGGCCCTCTACCGCGACCTGCTGCGGTCCGACCCCAACGACGGGATCGCCAAGAACAACCTCGCTAACCTGGAGTTCTCGCGGGGGGATTACCCGGCCGCGATCGCGCGCTACAAGCAGGGCACGGAGACGGGCGCCCCCCCCGAGCTCGCGGCCACGTTCTTCTACAACCTCTCGCTCGCCCACCTCCAGAAGTTCGAATACCAGCCCGCCCAGGAGGCGAAGTCGAACGCGGATCGGCTCGCTCCGGGCTTGATGGCCGTCTACGACCGGCTCTGGAGGTACGACAAGGGGGACTACGCGGTGGTGGACCTGGGTCTTACCCCGGACCAGGTCTGGGCAAAGTTCGCGGGGACCCCCGACGGAGTGGCGGAGAAGAACCTGGCCGGACGTAGCGTGAGCGACATCGACGCGCGCGCGGTGCTTGCGGGCGCCCTCAATCGCTTCGGCGTCTTCATCCTGGTCTTCGCCCTCGTCGTCCTGCTCGTCATCGCCTGGCGGGGGAAGAAGATGTTCACCATGCACTGCATGAAGTGTGGCACCGCCTTCTGCCGCCGGTGCCACCTCGGCACGGCGGTGACCGGACTCTGTACCCAGTGCCACCACCTCTTCGTGGTCCGAGACGGCGTTTCCGGGCCTGCCCGCAACCGAAAACTCCTCGAGGTTCAGGCGGAGGAGGATCGGCGCAACCGAATGTTCCGGATCCTGTCCTTGATCTCGCCGGGGGCGGGGCATCTCTACGCCCAAAAAACGCTGCTGGGTATGGCCTTCGCCTTCTTATGGTACTTGGTGATCGTGGCCTCCCTCCTCACCGGCCGCGTGCTCCCTGTCACCGAGGCTCCCTCTGTCCTGGCCCGGCCCTGGGGCCTAGGCCTAGCCGCCTTCTTGCTCGTCGCCCTCTACATAACCGCCAACCGCTCACGGCCGGATTTCGAGGTCCTGATGCCCATCCGCCGCGGGCAACCCGCCGGCCGGCCGGGTCGCAACTCCTGAGGTCCTGAAGCAGCCATGGCCCTCGAGGGAACGATCAAGGACTTCGGCCTTCCCGATATCTTCCAGTTGATCGGCCTGCAACGGAAGACCGGCCTCCTGACCCTGACCAGCGAGAAAGAGAGCGTGGCCGTCACCTTCGAGAACGGGATGGTGGTCATGGCCGACTCCTCCTCCAGACGGCTGGAGGACCGCCTGGGCAGCGTGCTCGTCAAGCAGGGCAAGCTCAGCAAGGAGCGCTTGGAGGAAGCCCTTCAGGTCCAGAAGCAGACCCTGCAGAGGCTCGGTCACGTGCTGGCCACCAACAGCTACATCACGACCAAGGACCTGAAGGACGCGCTGCAGGTGCAGGTCTCCCACATCGTGTTCAAGGTCTTCCGCTGGCGGGACGGGAACTACAACTTTGCCCCCACCGACAGCGTGGACTACGACCGCGAGAACTTCAACCCCATGAGCGCGGACTTCATTCTCATGGAAGGGATCCGGATGGTGGACGAGTGGCCCATCATCGAGAAGAAGATCCCTTCCATGGACATCGTCTTCCGCAGCGCGGTGGATCCCTCCTTGATCGAGGTGGGGGCGGCGCGGGCCGAGGAAGCCCCCGCGGCGGGCCCCGCGGGCAAACGGACGCCGGCCAGCTCCTCCAACAAGATTCGGCTGAGCCCGGAGGAGGAGCGGCTCTACCGGAGGGTGGACGGCACGCGGAGCGTGCAGGCGATCATCGACGCCAGTGGCGCCCCCGAGTTCGAGGTCTGCCGCACCCTCTTCGACCTCTTGAACCGCAACATTATCGCCAAGGCGGGAACGGGAACGGCCCGGGCCGAGGAGGAGGAGGGAGTCGCGGACACGGTGGGGTCGGGCATCCCCGGCTTCGTGGTCCTCGCCCTGGTGGTCCTCCTCTCCCTGGCCGGAATCGCGGCCCAGCTCCGTTCTCCGTTTGCGGTGACGGGCCTGCCTCCGCTCTTGGGGGGCTCTTCCGACGAGTTGCTCGAGGGTGTGAGCCTCTCCCGATTGCAGCGCCTGGACCGCGCCCTCGTCGCCTACCACCTGATCCACGGCGCGCCCCCGCGCGCCTTGGACGACCTGGTGGCGAGTGGCCTCCTGGACGCGGGCGGCCTCGAAGACCCCTGGTCACGCCCCTACCACTACGCCCCCGGCCCCAGCGGCTACCTGATCAGCGCGGTGGACGACTCGGGCCGGCCGCGCCGGACCGCCTCCATCGAGAGAGTGCTGTCCGTCGAGAGGCCCTAGAGCCCGACCCCTTCCCATGGAGATCGTCCGCCTGGGCACTCTGTCGCCGCGCGGCTGGCCGGCGCCGGCGGTGACGGTGGGGAATTTCGACGGTGTCCACCGGGGACATCAGGTCCTGGTGGCGGGGGCGGTGCGGGCGGCCCGGGCATCGGGGGGCACGGGCGTGGTCCTGACCTTCGACCCCCACCCCGGGCGGGTCCTGAGCCCCGAGCGGGCGCCCTCCGCTCTCATGACCCTGGAGCAGAAGGCGGAGGTCCTAGCCGGCCTCGGCGTGGACTATCTAGCGGCCCTGCCCTTCACGCTTGAGCTCTCCCGCGAAAGCCCCGAGCAGTTCGCGCATCACGTGCTTCAGCAGGCCCTGGGCTCGTGCCTGGTGGTGGTGGGCAACAACTTCCGCTTTGGGCATGGACGGGCCGGCGACCTCGCAGAGCTCAAGCGCCTGGGTGCCGCCCTGGGGTTCCGGGTGGAGGGTCTGGAGCCGGTGTGGCACGAGGGAGCCCCCATCAGCACTACCCGCATCCGGGAAGCCCTGGCCCGGGGAGCGGTGGAGGCCGCACGGGACCTGTTGGGGCGCCGGTTTGCTGTGGACGGGACGGTGGTGGAAGGAAAGGGCCGGGGGAGGACGCTCGGCATTCCAACCGCTAACCTGCAGCCCCAGAACGAGACCCTCCCGCGCGTGGGGGTCTACGCCTGCTGGTGCCGGCTGGGCGGGGCCGGGGGCGATACCCGGCCCGCGGTCGTGAATCTGGGACGGCGGCCCACCTTCGGAGGCGGGGAGACCACCCTCGAGGCCCACATCCTGGACTTCGAGGGCGACCTCTATGGCGCCCGCCTGCGCGTGGAGTTCGCGGTTCGGCTGCGGGAGGAGCGACAATTCGCGGGGGCGGAGCCCCTCCTCGAGCAGGTGCGGTTGGACATCGGGGAGGCGCGGCGCGTCCTCGGCGCCGCCCATGGAGAAGCCCCGAAGAACACGGTATAGTCGCGCTTGAAACCGGAGGGCCGCGCGAGGTCATGAGCGAACTGGAGGTCCAGACCCGCGAGCTCGATGATATCGTCCTGCTCTACCCCCAGGGCTTCATCAACGCCCACACCGTGCGCCTCTTCGAGAGCGCGATTCAGAAAGCCCTCAAGGACAACCGGTTCAAGATCGTGGTCAACTGCTCGGGGCTCGTCTACATTGCCAGCGCCGGGCTGGGCGCGATCATGGGCGCGATCGAGGAAGTCCGGGGCAACGGCGGTGACATCCGCCTTTCGGAATTGAACGAAACCGTCCTCAACATCTTCGAAATCCTCGGCTTCAACCACCTGTACCGGGTGTTCCCCTCCGAGATAGAGGCGATCCTGAGCTTCCGCCAGGGCGAGGCTCCAGGGGCTTGAGGTCTTGAGGACAGGGGCCAAAGGGGGGGCGCGATCCCGGCGGGGAGCCACCCCGCTTGCTCGGGCGGGTCCGCTCCGGCCCACGGTCGTGCTCTGCATCCCCAGCCAGACCTCGTTCCTGGGTCTGGTCCGGGACGTCAGCAAGAGGATCGCGGAGGCGGCCGGGTTCCAGAATGGCCTGGCGGAGCAGCTGGCCTTGGCCGTGGACGAAGCCACCACCAACGTCCTGGAGCACGCCTACCACGGCGCCACGGACCGCATGGTGGAGGTCCGCCTGGAAGACCGCGGCTCCGAGTTCCGGGCGGAGGTCGTGGACTCGGGCTCCATGGTGGACCTGCGGTCTATCCCCGAGGTTGATCTCGATCGTTACCGGACGGAACGCCGAACGGGTGGCCTGGGCATTCACCTCATGGGCAAGATCATGGACTCCGTCACCTTCCGGCGCTCGGCCCGCAGGAACGTCTGCAGCCTCGTCAAGCGAAAGCCGGGCCCTTCGGGCGGCCCGGCCTGAGCGCGTCTTCCATGCCGACTCCGGTCGTCTTCCAGTATCAGCGGGCCCTCGATGAGTTCCGGCGCGAGGGTCGCGAACCGCCCCTCCTGAAGCGGATGTCGGAGCTGATCTCGCTACTCGACCTGAGCACGACCCTGAACTCCAGCCTCTCCGCGGAGGAGATCCTGGACGGTGCGCTCCTGATCGTGATGGGGGAGCTGCAGGTGGGGCGGGGAGGCATCTTCGTGCGCGGGGAAGACGACCTCTTCCGGGTCAAGGCCTCCCGGGGCCTGCCCCCGGGCGCGCCCGCGGCGGTGGCGCTGGGAGCCATCCCCCGGGAGGAGGTCCTCCGGCGCGGCTCCGACCCCGGGGGAGGCCCCGCCTTCACGGCCTTCGGCCTGGAGCTGCTGTGCCCGATCTTCAAGGGAGACCGCACCATCGCTGTCCTCGGTCTGGGTCCGCGGGCCGAAGGCCGACCGTTCGGACCCGAGGAAGTGGGCTTCCTAAGGAGCCTGGCCGCCTGCACAGCCGCCCCCATCGAGAACGGCCTCATCTACGACGAGTTGCGGCGGGTGAATCAGAAGCTCTCCGTGAAGGTCTTCCAGCTCCACAACCTCTTCGACATCAGCCGAGAGTTGACGGGAACCTTTGATGAAGAAACGATCAAGAACCTGATTGCCACCACGGCGATGGGCCACTTCATGGTCTCCCGCTGTGCTCTGTATCTCGGTGGTCCGGCCAGCCTGGCCTTGGCCCACGAGCGGGGGCTCCACCGGGCCGAAGAGGAGGCCCGCGTGCCCGAAGAGGCCGCCCGGCCCGTGCTGGAAGTCTTGCGCGCGGCCATGCCCGTGGCGGAGCTGCCCGGGGGCCCCCTGCGCGACCGGCTCCTGAGGACCCGGATGTCCCTGGCCGTGCCCCTCGCCGTCGGGGGTCGGGTCGAAGGCCTCCTGGCCCTGGGCGAGCGGGCCTCCGGAGCCCCTTTCTCGGAGGAGGACCGCGACTTCGCGCAGACCCTGGCCCGGCAGGCGTTGGCTGCCCTGGAGACCGTGCGGCTGCACCAGGTGCAGGTCGAGAAACAGCGGCAGGACCGGGAGCTGCAGATTGCCCGGGAGATCCAGCAGAGCCTCTTCCCCCGCCACTGGCCACGGGTGGAGGGTTTCGAGCTGGCGGCGGAGAGCCACGCCTGCTACCAGGTGGGCGGCGACTACTACGACTTCATCTCCCTCTCCGGGGGACGCTTGGCGCTGGCCATCGCCGATGTGGCCGGGAAGGGCACCCCCGCCAGCATCCTGATGGCCTCCGTCCACGCCTCCCTGCAGGCCCTGGCCGGCACCGCCGAGCCCGCAGTGTTGATGGCACGCCTGAACCGCTTCCTCTTCGAAAGCACTCAGGACAACAAGTACGTCACCCTCTTCTATGCGGAGCTCGACCCCTTGACGCGTCACCTCATCTACGTGAACGGTGGCCACGTGCCCCCCTATTGGGTCACGGGCGATCGGACGGATCGGCTGGGGGTGGGGGGGCCCGTTCTGGGCCTCTTGGAGCACGCCACCTATGAGGTGGGGCACGTTCGCCTCGCCCCCGGGGACCTCGTGGCCATGGTCACGGATGGGGCCACCGAGGCCCTCTCGCCGCAGGAGGAGGAGTTCGGCGACGAGCGGATCAGTCGCATGCTCCACGAGTCTGCCCCGACCACCGCCGCCCGCGCCCTCCGGGATCTGGTCGCGGCCGTGAACGACTGGACGGGACCCGCCGGCTGTACGGACGACCTGACCGCCCTCGTCCTGAAGGCCCTATGAGGCTGGACCTACACCTCTACAACACGCTGAGCGGGCAAGTGGAGCCCTTCCGGCCCTTGAACCCTCCGCAGGTCGGCATGTACGTCTGCGGCCTGACCGTCTACAACCGGGGACACATCGGCAACTTCCGCACCTACGTGGCCACCGACCTTCTTCGTCGCACCCTGAAATACGCGGGCTACCAGGTGAAGGAGGTCATGAACATCACCGACGTGGACGACCGCATCATCGCCCAGGCCCAGGAAGCGGGTAAGGATTTGCGGTCGTTTACGGCGGAATTCATCCAAGCCTTCGAAGAGGACATGGCCACCCTGAGGCTGGAGCAGCCGGAACACATCCCCCGCGCCACCGAGCACATTCCGGAGATGATCGACCTCATAAAGCGGCTGCAGGCGCGGGGGCACACTTACGACGCGGACGGGAGCGTGTACTTCCGGATCGCAAGCTTCCCGGAATACGGCCGGCTCTCGCGGCTGGACGTGTCCGGGATAAAGGCGGGGGCGCGCGTCGACACCGACAAGTACGAGAAGGAAGATGCCCGGGACTTCGTGCTCTGGAAGGCCAAGGTGGATGAGCCGGAGTGGGCTCACTGGGAGGCGCCCCTCGGCCGGGGTCGGCCGGGCTGGCACATCGAGTGCTCGGCCATGAGCATGAAGTATCTCGGCCAGACATTCGATCTCCACTGCGGCGGCGAGGATCTCATCTTTCCCCATCACGAGAACGAGATCGCCCAGAGTACCTGCGGCACGGGGAAGCCATTCGTTCGTCACTGGCAGCACGTCCGGCACCTGCTGGTGGAAAACGAGAAGATGTCGAAGAGCAAGGGGAATTTCTTCACCATCCCCGATCTCCTCGCCCGGGGCCACTCCCCGGAGGCGATCCGGTATCTGCTCGCGAGCGCGCACTACCGAAAGCCGCTGAACTTCACGTTCGACGGCCTCATAGGGGCGGCCGCGGCCTTGGATCGGATCTGGCGGGCGGGGGAGCTCCTGGAGAAAACCGTCCGCGTCGGAGACTCGAAGGCGCCCCCTCACGAGCAGACCGCGCGCACCGCGGAGGACGCGAAGCGAGCATTCGACGAGGCTCTGGCCGACGACTTGAACACGCCGGAGGCGCTCGCCGCCGTTCACGGCCTCGTGAACGAGGCCTTCCACGAGGTAGCGCTCGGGACTCTCACCACCAAAGGCGCCCAGCTGTTGCTGGCCCGGCTGCGTGAGATGGACGCCGTCTTCGGAGTCTTTCTTCCTGTAGCCCAGGAGGAGCGTCTCTCCCCCGAAGAGCAGGCGCTCTTCGACGAACGCCAGGAGGCGCGCCGGCGGCGCGATTTCGCGAGGGCGGACGCGGCCCGCGCGAGCCTGGAAGCCTTGGGCATCCTCCTCGAGGACACTCCCAAAGGAACGGTGTGGCGTCGCCGACGCTGAGCGCCTTCCGTCGCAAAGGGTTGAGGAGCGTGGGATTATGGAGCGGGAAACGGGATTCGAACCCGCGACTTCGACCTTGGCAAGGTCGCACTCTACCGCTGAGTTATTCCCGCTCTAGAACCGCCTTCCATCGTATCCAGGGGGCGGTGTTCCGTCAACCCCGCTTCTTGATCGCGATCCGCGAGTCTCATATAGTGATTCCAGATCGCGGCGGCGTAGCCAAGTGGTTAAGGCGGAGGTCTGCAAAACCTCTATTCTCCGGTTCAAATCCGGACGCCGCCTCCATCCTTCCAATGAGTTACGGCGGACGCGTTGCCCGGAGGGGGACCGACTCTAACTATTCTCTAACTCGTCCGCGCGGCTAGGGCTGGAGTGTGGTACTATATGGCTCGGTTGCGTTGGCAGCGGCCAACGCCGACGGAAGTCGGCAAGCCAACCACGTCGCTGGTGAGGCGACGGCAACTCGAACAGCACACCATCAACGTCGTCGCCGGTAAGGCGACGAGAACTTTAACGGACCTAACGAGCTTGTCTAGGCTCAAGGAGATGTTACATGGACAACGACAGTTCTCTCCCTAACAAGGTATCCACTTCCTTCCAGCAGCTTAAGGCTGCCGCCGCCCAGCTCAACACTATCTCCGATGAACTGGCCGGTCCCGTAGCCGCCCTGGACGCCGCGCTCAAGCCGCTGAATCTCGGCATCTCGGCCTGGGTGAAATTTGCCGGAGACTTCGACCACGACACGGGCGACTTCTGGACGCGCGAGATCGGCTATGCAAAGGTCGGGGCCAAGTGGGGCATAGCGCTGCGCACGAGAGAAGGCAACGCCGCGGACCCCGACCAGAGCATTGAGAGATGGCCCTTCAACGAGGCACCCAGGGCATACCGTGTTGACGCTGTAGAGAAGCTACCCGACCTTCTCGAGACCCTGATCAAAGAGGCGACGGCCACCGCCGAGAAGGTCAAGGGCAAGATCGCGTACGTGCAGCAGGTCGTCGCAGCGATCGGCGGGCCTCCGTCAAAACCGACCGCACACAAGGCACCGGCTGAGTCCCCCCAGAAGGCCGCTCTCGGGAACCTCCTCTCGGCGCTAGAGCAGGCGCGGGCTCTGGAGCAAGCAAGTGGTCTGTCGACGGCAGTGCAGGCGGAGGCCCTTCGGGCCATGGAGCAAGCAGCCGGCCTGTCGAAAATAGAGCGCGAAGAGGCCATCCGAGCTGTGGAGCAAGCAGCCGGCCTGTCGAAAGTAGAGCGGGACGCGGCCATCTGGGCCATGAGGCAGGCAGCCAGCCTGTCGCAAATGGAGCGGGACGCGGCCATCTGGGTTATGGAGCGAGCGACTGGCTTTTCGGCAGCAGCGCAGGCCGAGGCCCTTCGGGCCATGGAGCAAGCGACCAACCGGTCGAAAGTCTCAAGAGCAAAGCCCCCGATAAGGCCGGTGG
>DATMML010000084.1 GCA_035570235.1 Vicinamibacteria bacterium
CCGGTGCAGGACGGGGGGGGGCAGCAGTCGGGGGGGGAGCGGCCACGGGGGGCGCGGGAGTGGGCGCGGGGCGGGGCGCCGGGTGCTCGGGCGCGAGCGCGAAGTTCACCGCCGGGGCGGGGGGGGTAGGGGGTGCGGGGGGAGCCACGGCGGGCGAGGGGGCGGGGGCCGGCGCCCGGGGTGAGGCGACCGTCTCCCCCTCCGCCGCAATAATGGCCACCACGGTATTGATCGGCACCGTCGTGCCGGGGGCCACCCGGATCTCCTTGAGCACGCCCGTCGCGGGGGAGGGGATCTCCGCGTCCACTTTGTCGGTGGAGATCTCGAAGAGAGGCTCGTCCCTCTGGACCTTGTCCCCGATCTGCTTCATCCACTTGGTGACCGTCCCCTCCGCGATGGATTCGCCCATCTGGGGCATGATGACGTCAGTCATGCGACACCTCGCTAATAGTCGTGCAGTGCCCGGATGGCCTTGCCCACGCGCCCCGCGTCGGGCAGGAAATGCTCCTCGAGGGGCGGGGAGTAGGGTACGGGGGTGTCGGGAGGGGCGATCCGGACGAGAGGGGCGTCGAGGTATTCGAAGGCCCGTTCCGCGATGAGGGCGGAGATCTCCCCCCCTGGCCCGCCCGTGCGGGTGGGCTCGTGGAGCACGATCACCTTGCCCGTCTTGGCCGCGGTGCGGAGGATGGCTTCCTCGTCCAGGGGCTGGAGGGTGCGGAGGTCCAGCACCTCGACCTGGATCCCGTCCCCCGCCGCCGCCTCCGCCGCTTCCAAGGCCACGTACCGCATGGCCCCGTAGGTGATGATGGACAGGTCCTGGCCCTCGCGAGCGAGGGCGGCCTGGCCGATGGGGACCAGAACCTCGCCCTCCGGTACCTCCTCCTTGATGCGCCGGTAGAGGAACTTGTGTTCGAGAAAAATCACGGGATCGGGATCCCGGATGGCCGCGGTGAGGAGTCCCTTGGCGTCCCGGGGCGTGGCGGGGGCGACGATCTTGAGTCCGGGCACGTTCATGAAGAAGGCCTCGGGGTTCTGGCTGTGAAAGGGCCCGCCGTGCACGCCGCCACCGCAGGGCCCGCGCACCACGATCGGTATCCCCGCCCCCCATCGGAAGCGGCTCTTGGCCGCGTAGTTCACGAGCATGTCGAAGGCGCAGGAGATGAAGTCGATGAACTGCATTTCCGCGATGGGCCGCAGCCCCATCAGGGAGGCGCCGATGGCCGCCCCCACGATGGCCGTCTCGCTGATGGGGGTGTCGATGACTCGGCTCTCGCCGAAGGTCTCCAGGAAACCTGCGGTGGCCCGGAAGGCCCCCCCGTAGATCCCCACGTCCTCACCGATGACGAAGACCCGCTCGTCCCGCTGCATCTCCTCCAGCATAGCCAGGCGGATGGCCTCCAGGTAGGTGAGGACCGCCATCAGCGCGCGCCCTTGCCGCGCTCCCATTCGCGCACGAGGGGGGGGGTGGGCGGAGCCACGGCGCGGTCGGCGTAGACCCCGCTCATGGCGCTCTCCGGCTCCGGAAAGGGGCTGGCCTCCGCGAAGGCCAGGTCCTCGCGAAGAGACGTCTCGATCGAGGCCACTATCGCCGCCAGCTCGTCCTTGCTGGCGATCCCCTGGCCGAGGAGGTGGCCCTCGTAGCGAAGGAGAGGGTCCTTGCGGGCCCACTCCTCCAGCATCTGCCGGGGCACGTATTTCATGTCATCGTGCTCGGCGTGGCCCCGCATGCGCATGGTGTCGGCCTCGATGAGGGTGGGGCCCTGGCCCCGCCGCGCCCGCTCGATGGCCTCGCGGGTCACTTCGTAGACCGCGAGCACGTCGTTGCCGTCCACTTGTTCCCCGAAACAGCCGTAGGCCGGGGCCCGGTCCACGAAGCGGGTGTTGGCGGTCTGCTTGTAGGTGGGGGTAGAGTAGGCGAACTTGTTGTTCTCCACGATCACGACCAGGGGCGCCTTCTGGACGCAGGCGAAGTTGAAGCCCTCGTGGAAAGCACCCGTGGAGACGCCGCCGTCCCCGATCCAGGTCAGGGCCACCGTCCGCTTGCCCTTCATGCGCTCCGCGATGACGGCCCCGGTCAGGACCGGCACCACGTCCCCCAGCATGGAGATCACAGAGGGCATGCTGCCGGTCTCGGAGAGCCAACCGAAGTGCACGTTCAGATCGCGGCCCCGGGTGGGGCCGGCGGCGCGGGCCATGTACTGGGCGAAAACGTCGCGGGGCCGCCCGCCCCGCACAAAGATGGCCCCCAGGTTGCGGATGAGGGGCGTGAACATATCGCCCACCTCCAGGGCGTAGGCGCTCCCCACCGAGCAGCCCTCCTGGCCCAGGCTGCGGTAGAGGCCCCCCACGACCTTGCCCTGGCGGTAGAGATTGGTGAGCTTCTCCTCGGCCAGGCGGTTGAGGTTGAGATAGTGGTAGAGCTCGAGGAGCTGGGCCTTGCTCAGCTGGGCCGCCGGGGGCCTTACCGCGGGAGCGGGGCTGGACATCTAGGCGTCGATGGCGTGGCCGTAGACCGCCTCCGCCGCCTGCATAAGGACCTCGGGCAGGGTGGGGTGGGGGTGCACGGTCCGGAAAATCTCCTCGGTGGTGGCTTCTAGGCGAAGGGCCACGCAAGCCTCGGAGATGAGATCGGTGGCGTGGGGTCCCACGATGTGAACACCGAGGACCTCGTCGTACTTCGCCTCCGACACCACCTTCACCAGCCCCTCGGGGTGGCCGAGGATGCGGGGCTTGGCCAGGTTGCCGAAGGCGAACCGCCCCACCCTCACATCGTAGCCTCGTTTCTTGGCCTCGGCTTCCGTGAGCCCGACCCCCGCCGTTTCCGGCGAGCAGTAGGTAGCGGAAGGGATGCGGTCGTAGTTCAAAGGCTCCGTGTTATGGCCGGCCAGGCGCTCGGCCACCCCGATGCCCTCAAAGGAAGCCACGTGGGCGAGCTGGGGATGGGGCCGATCGTCAATGGTCACCACGTCTCCGATGGCGTAGACGCCGGGCTCCGCGGTCTCCATGCGGGGGTTGACCCGGATGAACCCGCGATCCAGCGGAATGCGGGTCGCCTCCAGGCCGAGGCCGTCGGTTACGGGCCCGCGTCCTACGGCCAGGAGGAGCAGGTCCGCGGTCAGGGTTTTGGTCTCCCCGGCGGCGGTGGTGAAGGCGACCTCCACCCCGGCCGGGGTCTTGATGGCGGCCTGGGTCCGGGCCCCGGTGTGGATCGTCATCTGCTTGGCGAGGACCTTGCCCGCCTCGGCCGATATCTCCTCGTCCTCCAGGGGAAGCACGCGGGGCAGCATCTCGATCACGGTGACGGCGGAGCCAAAGCGGGCGAAGACGGAAGCGAACTCGATGCCCACCGCCCCCGCCCCGATGACGATCAGGGTCTTGGGGATCTCCGAGATCTCGAGGATCTCGTCGGAGGTCACGATGGATCGACCGTCGGGCTCGATGCCGGGAAGGCTCTTGGGCCGGGAGCCGGTAGCAAGCAGGATGGCCCGACTCGCGACCCGCCTCTCCTCCTTGTCGCCCGTCACCACGACGGTGCCCTTGCCCTCCAGTCGCGCCTGGCCCTTGAAGAGGGTGATCTTGTTCTTCTTGAAGAGGTAGCTCTCGATCCCCTTGCTGAGCCGGCTGACGATGCGCGCCTTCCGGCTCATCACGGCCGGGAAGTCGATCCCGATCTTCTCGGCCACGATCCCGAACTCCTTGCCGTTCTTCAAGTCCTCGTAGAGGTCGGCGGTGTGCAAGAGGGCCTTGGTGGGGATGCAGCCCCGAAGGAGGCAGGTCCCCCCGCAGCCGGTGGGATCACGCTCCACGACCGCGGTCCGCAGGCCCATCTGGGCGGCCCGGACGGCGGCCACGTAGCCGCCCGGTCCGCTCCCGATCACGGTTAGGTCGAAGCTCTCGCCGTTGGCCAAGGTTTTCTCCTCGATGACGACAAACGGAAGCCCAAGCTACCAGATGGCGGTGGGACTGACAAGGCGCGGCGGGGCGTCTGATAGAATCGGGGATCACTTATGTCCGAAGCGATGTTCATCGTGGTGTCGATCTTTCTCCTCCTGCTGGGGAACGGCTTCTTCTCGGGGAGCGAGATCGCGGTCATTTCCGCCCGCCGAAGCCGGATCGAGGCGCTGGTGGGGGAGAAGAGCAAGGCCGCCCAGCGGGTGAAAGAGCTCCAGGACAACATGGATCACTTCCTCGCCACTGCCCAGATCGGGGTCACCGTCATGGGCACCCTGGCGGGCGTGCTCGGGGGGTACCTGGCGAGCCGCCACCTGGATCCCTGGCTCCGGACATCCCCTTTGGCACGCTATCTGCCCGTCTCCTTCGAGGCCGCGTTCATCGTGGGCCTGGGGATCGTGTACGTGGAGCTGGTCCTGGGCGAGCTGGTGCCCAAAGCCTTGGCCCTCCAGTTCACGGAGACCGTGGCCCTCCTCGTCTCCTGGCCCTTCCAGGTCATGTCCCGGGCTTCGCGCCTGCTGGTGGCCGTCCTCACCGCCTCCACCCGGGGGGTGCTTCGGCTCTGCGGGGTGCGTGAGTTCGGGGGGCGGACCTTCGTCTCCGAGGAGGAGATCAAGCATCTGGTCCGGGAAGGACGCCAGCAGGGCGTGCTGAACCAGACGGAAATGGAGCTTATCCACAGCGTGTTCGAGTTCACGGACACGCCCGTGCGCAAGGTGATGGTGCCCCGGCCCAAGATCTTTGCCCTCGACGCCAACACCCCCCCCGACGAGGTGGGGAGCCTGATCGTGGAGAGCGGCTTCTCGCGTATTCCCGCCTATGAGGGCTCGGTGGACAACATCGTAGGGCTACTCTACGTGAAGGACGCCCTGCGCCTGCTGGAAAAGCGGCAGCCGGTGGTCGTCCGCAAGATCCTGCACCCCGTGCATTTCGTCCCCGAGACCAAGAAGGTAGGCCCCCTCCTCAAAGAGCTGCAGAAGCGTCGCACCCACATGGCGGTGGTGATCGACGAGCACGGCTCCGTCACCGGCCTCGTGACCCTCGAGGATCTGCTGGAGGAAATCGTGGGCGAGATCCAGGACGAATATGACTGGGAAGAGCGCCCCGTGGAGCGCCTTCGCGATGGCTCGCTGGTGGTGGAGGGGACGGTCACCGCGGCCGAGTTGCGCGAAGGCTTTCAGGTGCCGTTGCCGGAATCCCCGGAGTTTGAGACTGTGGCCGGCTTCATGCTCGACCGCCTCGGCTCCGTTCCCAAGGGGGGGGAGGTGGTGACGGTGGGGGACTATCGTTTAACGGTCGTGGACGTGGAGCGCAACCGCATTAGCAAGGTCAAGATCGAGAAGGCGCCGGCCTCGGTCAAGGCCTGAGGGCGGTCAGGGCGGCGACGGGCTCGGAGCGGGCGGTCGGATCGGTTCAATCCGGGGCTCCGCTGGCGGTCGGGGAGACGGTACCGCAGGGGGGACGCCGGGTACGTCGAAGAGCAAGGGCGCGCTCTCGCCCCCGACCTGGAACGAGCGCAGGTCCTCCTCCGTGATCTGGGGACGGCGCACCACGTGGGGGGTGAGGGTCATCACGATGTCCGTCTCCAGGACCTCTCTCCTGTTGTGCGAGAAGATGCGTCCCAGGACGGGGATGCTGGCCAGGCCGGGAATGCCGGTCAGGCTCAGACGCTCCTGGTCGTTGATGAGGCCGGCCAGGATGTTGGTCTCGCCGTCGCGCAGCCGGATCACGGTCGTGACAATGCGGCTGTTGAAGGTGGGCAGGCCCTGGTAGCCGGGTGGTCCCACCGCAGAGACGTCCAGCTTCAGGTTGAGCGTGACGTCGCCGTCGTGATGGACGCGCGGCGTGATGTCGATGTTCACCCCCACGTTCTTGTATTCAAACGAGGTGATGGGCTGCTGGGGTAGACCGCCCTGGGCGATGGCAGAGAAGGTGGTGACGGGCACCGGCACCTGGTCCCCGAAACGAGCCTGGGCGGTCTGGCCCTCAGAGGTGCGGAGCTGGGGATTGGCCAGGATCCGGGTGGAGCTGTCCTGCTGGAGGAGGCGGTAGATCACGCCGGGCAGGGCGGTCACCACCAAGCTCGACTTTGCGTAGAGGTCCTCGTTCAGGGTGGTCTTCCTGGTGGGATCGGGGAAAATGCCCCCCGCCACCCCTTCGATCCCCTGCGCCTCTAGACCCGAGCTGATCTGGATCCCGTATTCCTTGAGCTTGGTTCGGTTCACCTCCAGGATCTCGACCTCCACCACCACCTCCGCCCGCCGCTTGTCGACGACCTCCACGATGCGCTCCGCGGCCGCGACCTTGTCGGGAGTGTCGTTGATGGTGAGGGCGTTGGCGCCGGGCAGGGGAGCCACCCGCCGGGCCCCCAGCACCACGCGCAGCAGGTCGATGGTCTCCTTGAGGTCGGCGTTGGAGAGGAAAAGGGTTTTCACCGTCTGCTGCTCGAACTCCCGACGTTTGGCCGGGGTGTCCGGCACCACGGACACGATGTGAGCGTCCACCACCCGGTGGAATGTGTGGCCGGTGCTCCCCAGCGCGGCCAGGGCCTGCTCGAAGGGGACCTCCTTGAGATCCAGGGTGATGGGCTGGTCCTGGAACTGGGGGTCGAAGATGAAATTCACTCCCGCCGCCTTCCCCAGAGCCAGGTAGGACTCGCGTAGGCTGGCGTTGTGGAAGGAGAGGCCGAGGGGGTCCCGGGCGCCCGGGCCCAGGGCCAGCCCCGGGAGCGCCTTCTCCCGCACCCGTTCCTTGATCTCGTCCAGGGAGACCGCCTTGGCTCCGGCTTGCCTCCGGGCCTCCGTGGCCTGGATCTCCCCCGCCACCACGGGGGAGGCGGGATCGAGGTCGAGGGCCAGCCGGTACTCGTCCAAGGCTTCCTTGAGGAGACCGCGTCCGCTCAGTCGGCGCGCGGCGAAGGTATGATCCTGGGCGGCGCGCAGGCGAGCCCGCTCCAGACTCTTCCGGTACTGGGGGTTGTCGGGATCGAGCTTCACGGCTCTGGAGTACTCGATCACCGCGCGGTCGTAGTCCTGGCGGCGCTCCGCCCGCTCCCCCGCCCGGAAGGCGCCGGAGGTCGCGCACCCCAGGAGCCCAAGCAGGGTCAGCAGGGAGGCGGCGCGCCTCATCCCCTGATCACCTCGACCCCAGGAGGGACCTGGAAGCGGAAGAGCCGGTCCGGCAGGTCCACGTTCTCCCGGATGTCGTCGAACTCGAAGCGGCTGCGGTCCCCCTGGGCGTCCTCGACCTGGATCCCGCGTACCCGGTCGGCCGCATCCAGGTCCACGAAGACCCGCTCGATCTCCGGCTCCGGCTTCCGGGGCGTGAGGCGCAATCGGGGCCGGCCGGAGGGCGTCCCCTCCAGGCCGACCTCGAACTGGCTGAGGATGTCGCCCTGGCCGGAGAGGAGCAGGGAAGGGATGCTCCGCTCGTGGTCCTGATCCCGCACCACCACTTGCCGATCGGCAGGAACATAGAAGTAGTAGGCCTTCCCGTCAGCGACGAACGTCTTCTTCTCGGGGTCCTTGTACTCCCAAAGCATGCGCCCCGGCCGCTTGATGGACAACACTCCGCGCTCCACCACCTCGCGGCCCAGGACTCCGGACCGGTAGGTCTGGACGAAGCGGGCGGTGAGATCGCCGACCCGGGCCTGGTGCGCCTCCAGGCGGTGGACGAGGCTCTCCGCGGGACTGGCCTCCGCCACGGGAAGGGGGACGGGGTGAGGGAAGAGAGCGCGAATCGCGAAGGCGGCCAGGGTGAGCAGCACAGGCAAAACATGATAGCTTAAATCCTCATGTCCCTGATCGGCACCCTGAGCGAGATCAAGCTGTCCGACGTCTTCCAGCTCTTCGCCGCCGGCAAGAAGACGGGTCTGCTCACGGCCTCCGCCCCCGGGCGGCAGGCCCTGGTGCGGTTCCACAAAGGGGCGGTGATTCACGCCAGCGCGGGACGCCTGCAGGGGGACGAGGCGGTGCTGGACATCTTCGGGTGGAGGGAGGGCCAGCTGACCTTCGTGCCCGAGGAGAGGGTGGTGGCGGCCAACGTCAGCCACGGAGTGGACGTGCTGATCATGGAGGGGCAGCGACTGGGCGAAACCTTCCACAAGATGAACGAGCTGATCCCCACCGACAACGTGGTCTTTCAAATGGCGCCTCCCCCGCCCGACGGCGCGCAGCACACCGTGGGGGCCACGGAGTGGAGAGTCCTCCGGCTGCTGGATGGGGTGCGCGATCTGCGCGAGTTGGTGGAGGCCGCGAAGCTTCCGCGCACGGAGGTGGCCCGCGTCCTCTTCGAGATGACGGTGGCCGGCTTCCTGGAAAAGGTGGAGGTCGAGAAAACCGCCCGCGCCCAGGCCCAGGGGCGCGGTCGGGAGCTGGCGGAGCTCGACGTCCGCTTCGAGGACGAGTGGCGCAAGGTGCTGCGCTTCGAGGCGGGCGTGCTCCAGGTACAGGTGCGCACGCTAGGGGCCCGAAAGCGGGCGGTGCTCGGCGTGGCCTTCCGCCCCGGCCTCATCCGCGACATCCACCTTCCCAAGAGCGCCCTCGTCGAGCTGAGCGTGCGTGAAGGAGAGGACGTTCTCGTCCGGCCCGTGGCCTGAGCCTGCTTCTCTGGTACCATCCTCGTGGTCCATGAGGCTCCTTCCTGTCCTCCTCCTGCTCTCGGCCGTGCCGGGCCGGCCGGCGAGCCCGTCGGAGCCGGAAATGCGGGGCCTTTGGGTAGTCCGCACGGCCCTCGTTTCTCCCCAAGCCGTGGACCGGGTGGTGGACGAGGCGCGGGAATCGGGCTTCAATACGCTCTTCGTCCAGGTGCGGGGCCGGGGCGACGCCTTCTACGAGTCTAACCTGGTCAGCCGCAGCTCCCTGCTCTGGCAACAGCCGGCCGACTTCGATCCCCTGGCCCGCCTGCTGGAGCGCGCCCGCGCCGCCGGCCTCTCCGTCCACGCCTGGCTCAATGTTCTCTTGACCGCGCATTTCACCCAGCCCCTGCCCGCGGGCCACGTCCTTCGATTGCACCCCGACTGGTTGATGGTCCCCCGGGCCGCCGCGGGGGCTAGCCTCGCCGGCCCGCCGTCCGCTCTGCCCCGCATCGTGGCCCAGGCCGCGCGCAGCGATGGGGACGTCGAGGGCTACTACCTGTCCCCCTCCGCCCCCGGCGTGGCCGAGCATCTGGAAGCGGTGGTGCGCGAGCTGCTGAGGAGGTACCCCGTTCAGGGGCTCCATTTGGACTTCATCCGCTATCCCGGGCCTGACTACGACTACTCGCGGCCGGCCCTCGAGGGCTTTCGTCGGGTCCACGGAGGCTCCGACCTGGTCGCGAGCCCCGCCCAGGACCCGGCGGCCTGGGACAGGTACCGCCGGGACACCCTCACCGCCCTCCTCGTGAAGATCGGGAAAGCCGCGCGCGAGGAGCTGCCAGGGGTGGTCGTGTCGGCGGCGGTGGTCCCCGACGAGGCCCAGGCCGTGAGCCACCGATACCAGCATTGGCCGGCCTGGATGGAGCGGGGGCTCCTGGACGCCCTTTGCCCCATGACCTACACCCCCGACAGCCGCATCTTCCGGCAGCAGCTCGAGCAGATGCTCACGCATGTCGTAGGGTCGAAACCGGCAATATGGGCCGGGATCGGAGCCTACCGGCTGCCCTTGGCCGGGATCCTGGAGAAGGTCCGGATTGCGCGCGAGTCGGGTGTTTCCGGAGTCCTCCTCTTCTCGCACGAGTCGATCCTCCCCGGTGACCGAGTACGGCTGCGCCACGAGGCCTTTCCGCCCCCGGACGCGCTGGGGCCTCCGGGCGCGGGCGCCCGGACCCTCTCCGGTCGATCGCCGCGGTGAGGGGATGACCCGCGCGCGGCGGGCTTGGTTCCTCGGCACCGCGCTCGCCGCCGCCGCCTGCCGCCATCAGCCCCCGGTCCAGAGCCCGCCCGCGGCTCCCTCTCCCGCCCCTGGCTATCCCTGGGCCCGCGCTACCCTGGCCCGCCTATCTCTGGCCGAGAAGGCGGCGCAGATGATCGGGGTCCGGGCGACCGGCCTCTACCGCAATCCGGCCTCCACGGAGGCCGTACGCCTGCGCGAGCGCGTGCGGTCACTAAAGGTGGGGGTGGTGGTGGTGTTCGAGTCGGAGGTGGAGACTCTGCCGCGCTTGCTGAACGAGCTCCAGGGTCAGGCCGACGTCCCCCTGCTCGTGGCCGCGGACCTGGAGCGCGGCCTGTCCTTTCGGATCCGGCGTGGAGTCGTGCCCCTGCCTTATGCCATGGCGGTGGGGGCCACTCGCTCCGAGCAGGCCGCTCGCTTCACGGGCCAGGTGGCGGCCCGGGAGGCGCGGGCCCTCGGCATTCACTGGGCTTTCGCCCCCGTGACGGATGTGAACAACAACCCCTCCAACCCCGTCATCAACATCCGCTCCTACGGCGAGGACCCTGAGCTCGTGGCCCGCATGGCCGCCGCTTTCGTGCGGGGGGCCCGCGAGGGGGGCCTCCTGACCACAGCCAAGCACTTCCCGGGGCATGGCGACACCGCGGTGGACAGCCATCTCCAGATGGCCACCGTGGCTGCGGACCGCGCGCGGCTGGATGCGGTGGAACTGTTGCCCTTCCGGCGCGTGGTCGAGGCGGGCGTGGACTGGGTCATGCTCGGTCACATCGCCGTCCCCGCGCTCGATCCCTCGGGGGCCCCCGCCACCCTTTCCTTGCCCATGTCGGAGGTACTGCGGCGCGACCTGGGCTTCCAGGGCATGGTAGTGACGGATGGGATGGACATGGCGGGGGTGCGTCCCGCCTGGACGGGGGAGGCCACGGTCCGCGCCGTACAGGCAGGGGCGGACCTCGTCCTGCTTCCCCCCGAGCCGGAAGTCGCCGCCCAGTCCCTGGTACGGGCGGTGAAGGAGGGCCAGCTCACGGAGGCGCGCCTGGACCTCTCCGTGCGGCGCATCCTAGAGACCAAGGAGCGTCTGGGGCTGGACAAGAACCGGCTGGTGGATCGGGAGACCTTCGCCAAGAGCGTGGACCGACCGGAAGACGAAGCGGAGGCGCAGAGGATCGCCCGCGCGTCGATCACGGTAGTCCGCAACGAAGGACATGTGTTGCCCCTGCACGCGGAGCAGCCGCTGCACCTCCTGCATTTGGTGCTCTCCAGCGACATCCACAACCCGGCCATCCACGGCGTCCCCGAGGAGGAACTTGCCGGGCGGCGGATTCCCACGGAGACGGTGAGCCTGGGACCCGAGGTTTCGGAGGAGACCTCCGCTGCCCTGGTGGCCCGAGCACCGGAGTTCACGCACGTGCTGGCCTCCGGCTTCGTGAGGGTCACGTCCTCCAAGGGGACTGCCGACATGGCCGGCAGCCACGCCCGGCTGCTGCAGGGTCTGGCGGCTACGGGCCGACCCGTGATTGTGGTTTCGTTCGGGAGCCCCTATCTCCTTCGGCAGTTCCCCGAGGTGCCGGTCTACGTGGCCGCCTACGGCTCCGCCGACTCCAGCCAGCGGGCCGCGGTGGCGGCCCTCTTCGGGGAGTATGCTGTCGGCGGGAAGCTGCCCGTCACGCTTCCCGGGCTCTACCCCTATGGCCACGGCCTCGCGATACCGAAGGAAGAGATGACGCTGCGCGCGAGCCGTCCTGAGGACGCCGGCTTCCGCCCGGGCGGGCTGTCGGGAGTGGACCGCGCGCTGGACCAGGCGCTGGAGGAAAAGATCTTCCCCGGAGGCGTGGTGGCAGTGGGGAAGGACGGAGGTCTCGTTCACCTTCGGCCATTCGGACGCTTCACCTACGACAAGGACGCACCCGAGGTCCACGCGGACACGATCTATGACCTCGCGAGCTTGACCAAGGTCATCGTCACCACCACCCTGGCCATGATCCTGGTGGATGAGCAGAGGCTCGACATCTCCAAGCGGGTCAGGGACTTCCTGCCCGGGTTCCAGGGCGGGGCCAAGGATCAGGTGACCGTCCGGCAGCTTCTGACCCATTCCGCCGGCCTCGACTGGGGGGGGCCGCTGTACAAGGAGATAGAAGGCAAGGACGCCTATCTCAAGCGGATCCAGGCCATGGAACTCGTCTACGAACCGGGCACACGGTCCGTTTACAGCGACCTGGGCGTGATCCTCCTGGGCGAGATCCTCGAACGGGTGGCGGGCGAGGGGCTCGACCCTCTCGCCCGGCGTCGGATACTGACCCCACTGGGCATGAAAGACACCCTGTACCGGCCCCCGCCCGCTCTTCTGCCGCGGATCGCGCCCACCGAGCAGGACCCTTGGCGCGGCCGGCTCTTGCGGGGTGAGGTCCATGATGAGAATGCCTTCGCGCTGGGAGGCGTGGCCCCCCACGCAGGCCTCTTCGGGACCGCCCGGGACCTGGCCCGCTTTGCCCAAATGCTCCTGAATGGGGGGGTGCTCGAGCACCACCGGATCGTGTCCCGCGAGACGGTAGATCTGTTCACGCGGCGGGCCGGGGTGCCGGGCGCGAGCCGAGCCCTCGGCTGGGACACGCGTTCCGAGAACAGCTCCGCGGGGACGCTCTTCTCCTCCCGCTCCTACGGTCACACCGGCTTCACGGGGACTTCGGTCTGGATCGATCCCGAGCGCCGGCTGTTCGTCGTCCTCCTGACCAACCGCGTTCATCCGAGCCGCGAGCGAGATCCCAAGGGCGCGGCCATCCGTCAGGTCAGGGCCGCGGTGGCGGACGCCGTGGTGCGCGAGCTCGCGGTGCCGTGATCCTCCCCCTGACGGTCGCCGCGCTACTTGCGGCACCGCCGGTCCAGGTGGGACTCGAGCAGGTCGAGGCGCAGGGGGGAGCACCCGTCAAGGGCAAACGTATCGGCCTCGTCGCACACGCGGCCTCCGTCACCGCGGACGGCCGCCTCGCCGTGGACGTGCTGCGCGGGCTGGGGGTGGACGTGCGCCGGCTCTTCGCTCCCGAGCACGGGCCCCGGGGACGCCTGGCCGCGGGGGCGCCCGTGGAGGAGGGCCTGGACCCTGAATCGGGGCTGCCCGTGGTGAGCCTCTACGGGAAGAAGGCGAAGCCGGCGCCAGAGGATCTGGTGGGCCTGGACGCCCTGGTGGTGGACCTGCAGGACGCCGGCGTGCGGTTCTATACCTACGAGAGCACGCTCATTCTCTGCTTGGAAGCGGCCGCGGAGGCAGGGATCGAACTCCTGGTGCTCGACCGGCCCAACCCCCTGGGCGGGGAGCGGATGGACGGACCCCTGCGCGACCCGACCCAGCCCTGGAGCCTGCTCAGCTTGGCCCCGGGCCCCCTGGTCCACGGCCTGACCCTGGGGGAGTTGGCGCGGCTCGTGAACGCGGGACGGGGGCAGCCGGCCCACCTCACGGTGGTCCCCATGCGCGGCTGGACTCGCGGAATGACGTGGGCGGACACGGGCCGCCCCTGGGTGCCCCCGTCGCCGAACCTCCGCAGCGCGGAAGCCGCCCTTGCCTATCCAGGGGTCTGCCTCCTCGAAGCCACCAACGTCTCCGAAGGTCGTGGGACCGGTGCCCCCTTCCTGCTCTTGGGGGCTCCCTGGATGAAGCCGGACGTGGTTCGCCTCGATGTCTCCGCGCCCGGCTTCGCGCTGGAGGCCACCCGCTTCACGCCCCGGGAGGCAGCCGTGGTCCTGGAGCTGAAGTACCGGGACCGTGAATGCCAGGGCCTGCGGGTGAGGGTCACGGATCCCCGGGCCGCACGGCCCTACGCCCTCGGCCTCGCCTTGCTTGGTGCCTTGAGGAAGCATCACCCCGAATTCCGCTTGGCCCGCGAGGGCGCGGGCCTGGATGGACTCCTCGGGACCCGGCGCGTCCGGGAGGGTCTGGAGCGCGGGGAGAGCGTAGACGCCATGCTCGCCGTGGACGCTCCCGCCCGGGATTCCTTTGCCCGGGACCGCAAGCCCGCCCTGCTGTATTGACGCCGCATGGACTCCCTCCGCGTCGGCTTGCCCGCCCTCCTCGGCATCCTGGGCTATCTCGTGGCCATCAACGTCTTGGGGGCCCGCCTGGGACGGGGCCAAAAGGACGCCGGGGACTACTTCCTGGGCGGGCACGCGATGCCCTGGTGGGCGGTGATGGCGTCGATCGTGGCCACCGAGACCTCCGCCCTCACCTTCCTGTCCGTCCCCGGCGACGCGTACCACAGCGGGTACACATTCCTTCAGCTCACCCTCGGCTACCTGGTCGGTCGGATCCTGGTCGCGCGCATGCTCCTTCCCGCTTATTTCCGGGGCACCCTCCCGACCGCCTACGCCCTGCTGGAGCGACGCTTTGGCGTGGCCACCCGGCGCTTCGCTTCCTCGGTCTTCATGGTCACGCGCGTGATGGCGGCGAGCGTGCGCCTTGCCGTGCCCGCCATCCCCATTGCTCTGGTCCTGGGCGTGCCCGTGTGGAGCGCGATTCTGATCCTGGCCGGCGCTACCGCACTCTATACTTTCGCCGGGGGCATCAAGGCTGTGATCTGGATCGACCTCATCCAGGTCGCGGTCTATCTGAGCGGGGCCCTGCTGGCCCTCGGGTTCCTGGCGGGTGCGGTCCCGGGCGGGCTGGGCTCCATCGTGGGGGCGGCGGTCAGCCGCCCCGGGAGCGTTCTCGATTTCGACCCCGACCTCTCTCGCCCCTACACGTTCTGGGCGGGCCTCCTCGGGGGGACGTTCCTGGCCATGGCCAGCCACGGGGCGGATCAGCTCATCGTCCAGCGCCTGCTCGCCTGCCGGGGGCTACGCGACGCTCAGAAGGCCCTGGTCGGGAGCGGGGTCGTGATTATCTTCCAGTTTGCTCTCTTCCTGACCATCGGGGTGGCCCTCTTCTCCTTCTATGGGGGCCGGGCCATCGACCCCACCGGCTCAAGTGCCGCTGCTTTCCGCGGGAGCGACGAAATCTTTCCCGCCTTCATCGTAGGCCACCTGCCCGCCGGAGTCTCCGCCTACCTGATCGCCGGCATCTTCTCCGCCGCCATGTGTTCCGAGGCCGCGGCCCTCAACTCGCTTGCCTCTGCCCTCGCCCACGACGTGGTCGGGCCCGTGTTCGGGGCCCGGCGCCTCGAGGGCGGAAGCGGGCTCTGGCTCGGCCGCGTCCTCACCCTCCTGTGGACGGTCGTGCTGGCGGGCCTGGCCGTGGGCTTTAGCCGGCTCCGCGAGGGGCAGCCGGGCGTCCAGGTCGCTCTCGGCCTGGCCAGCGTGACCGCGGGCGGTCTCCTGGGGGCGTTCTTGCTCGCCCGCTACGTGAATCGGGCCCGGCAAGCGGACGCGATGGTGGCCGTGGCCATCTCGGCGGTGGTCATGCTCGCAATCTGGCTCGGGGCCAAGGGCTGGATCGATTGGCCGTTGGCCCGCCGGATTTCTTGGCCTTGGTACTCGCTCCTGGGCTGTGCGATCACGCTGGGAACGGGTTTCCTACTCGCGCGTCGGCACGCGGGCCCCGATCCCCGGGCGGGCTAGCGCTTCCCTCAGCCCCGGGCCGTCATCCTGTTTTGGACAACCTGGATGGCGGAGGTGATGCGCGCGATCTTCCGGTGCCGCGCTTGGGTGGCGAGCGCGTCGTCTTGGGGCGGTACCTCGGCCCGGGCGTCGCGCTGCAGCTTCTCCAGCTCCTGCCGGAGAAGAGCCAGCTCGCCGGGGAGGAAGGCCTTGAGCGAGCCCACGTTGAGGAGAATGAAGCCCTCCGCGATTTGGGAGGCCATAGCGGGGGCGCTGCCGCCCATGAAGTTGGCCATAGCAGGGGGTGATTATAGCAGGACACGTCGGTGACACCGATCGTTTTCCCCTTCGACGCCGGGTCCATGGTGACCGGCATCGAGGGGTTGGTGAGCGAGCCTGAGGACCGGTACCGGGAGGTCAGGCCAGGGGGGGGACCCAGCCGGACGGCTCCTTCCCCTTAGGGCGCGCGCAGACGCAGAGGCCGGAGCCGGGTTCACGGGCAGGGCAGCCACCGCAAGGTGATCGACGATGCCAAAGGCGAGCGTTGGTCGCTCGCCGCGGGCCCATCCGCCTATTTGATGCAGACCGCGCGGACCTGCTTGAAATCCGTCACCCCCAGCAGGACTTTCTGAATGCCGTCTTGGAGGAGGGTGGTCATGCCGTCCCGGACCGCTTGCTTGCGGAGTTCCTCGATGGGCTCCCTTTTTTGGATTTTGCGCTTGATATCGTCCGTAGCCACGAGGAGTTCGTGGATGCCCATGCGGCCCCGGTAGCCAGTGTTCCCGCACTTCGGACAGCCCTTGGGCCGGCCCAGGCGGAAGCTGGGGGAGTAGCGGACACCCAGTTTCTCCCAGGCCTCGAGCCCGTACTCCTGCATCAGCTCCGCAAACTCCTCCTGGGTGGGGGCGTACTCTTCCTTGCAGTCCTTGCAAAGGGTGCGGACCAGGCGTTGGGCCATGATGCCGAGCAGGGCGTCCGCGAAATTGAAGGGGTCGATCTCCATGTCCAAGAGGCGGGTGATAGTTTCGGGAGCGGAGTTGGTATGGAGAGTGGAGAAGACCAGGTGGCCAGTGAGGGAGGCCTCGATGCCGGTGGCCGCGGTCTCGTGGTCGCGCATCTCGCCGACCATGATCACGTCCGGGTCGGCGCGTAGGAAGGCGCGCATGGCGATGGCGAAGGTAAAGTCGATCTTGGGATGGACTTGCACCTGCCGCAGCCCCGGCTGGGTGATCTCGACGGGGTCCTCCGCCGTCCATATCTTCATGTCCGTGGTGTTGATGAAACCGAGGCCGGAGTGCAAGGTGGTGGTCTTGCCGGAGCCGGTCGGACCCACCACCAGGCAGATGCCGTAGGGCTTCTGCAGGATCCTCTTGAACTCCGAAAGATTTCGCTCCAGGAAGCCCATCTTCTCCAGGGGAAGGGGTTTGGAAGCGGCCAGGAGGCGCATGACCACGTCCTCGTTGCTACCCGAAGTGGGAATCGTGGCCACGCGCAGCTCGATCGACCCCATTGGCCCTTTGAAGCGGATCTTGCCGTCCTGGGGCTTGCGCTTCTCCGCGATGTCCAGTTTGGACATGATCTTGAAGCGCTGCACGATGGCGTTGCGGTGGGGGGCGGGGATCTCCAGGTACTTCACGCAATCCCCGTCGATGCGCAGCCGCACCTGGGTGGGTGCGGTCTTGCCATAGGGCTCGATGTGGATGTCGGAGGCCCCCCGGTTGTAGGCATCGATGATGATCTGGTTGGCCAGCTTCACGATCCCGCTGTCCGTCTCGTCCACCTCCGGGGGCGCGCTGGGGTCGGGCTCGTGCCCCTCGAGCTCGTCCTCCTCCCCGCTGCCCAGCTCCATGATGATGCGGCCGAGGTCTTGCTCCTCCGCCGCACCCGCTGCCACCCCGTAGCTGGTGTGGATGTACTCCAGGATGTCGCCCCGCAGGCCCACCACGAAGTCGCAGCGGGGGGCCAGGTTCATGGCCTTGATCGAGTCCTGGCGGGTGAGGTCGTAGGGGTCCTCCACCGCCACCAATAGCGTCCCCTCCTTCCTCTCGATGGGCGCGCACACGTTTTTCTTCAGAAAGTCGAGGGTGAGGCGGCCCTTCAGGTCCTCGGGGATGGTCCGCCCCAGGGGCTCCCAGAAGGCGCAGCTGTAGAACTGAGCCAGGGCGCGGCCCACCTCCTCCTTCGGGATCTTGAGGTCCTCCTCCAGGATCTTGGCCACGTCCACCTGGTTGACGCGGGCATTGGAGATCGCCTTCTCCAGGTCCTTCTCCGACACGAGCCCCTTGTCGATGAGGAGCCCGTACTTGGAGGGCCGGTTGCTGCGGGCGGCCCGGTGCTGGTTGTAGAAGGCGATGCCAAGGATCTTGGCCAGCTCGCCTGCGGCCTCTTCGTCCTTGGGCGTGAACTGGCCGCCCCCGCGCTTGTTGAGGAGTTCCAGCACCCCCAGCAGGTATTTGTCGAAGAGGATGGGGCTGGAAAGGATCTGCGTGGTGTGGAAGCCAGACGCTCGGTCCCAGCGCGAATCGAACTTCAGGTTCGGGTGCAGGCGGGCCAGCTCGGCAGGATCGTAGGCATTCTTGACGTTGGCCGTCCGGCGAGAGAGAGCTGCGAAGCCGGCGATGGATCCGAAGGTCTTGGGGACTCGGATCTCCTTTACCTCCTGTCCGGCTTTGAAGAGAGAGAACAACTCCTGGTTCTTGGTGTCGAGGGCAAAGATGGTCACGCGCTCGGCCTCCACCAGGTCCAGCATCTTGTCCTTGATGTCCACCAGGATGTCCTGGATGCTGGGCGCGGAGTTGATCAGGTTGGCGATCTCGATGAGCCGCTTCCGGTACGACAGCTCACGTTGGGTCGTGTCGATGCCGGCTCGCGTGGCCATTCCGGCTCCCTCCTCGGGAAGGACCTCAAAACCGTTGTTCGAGCGAGAATAAGCGCTCCCAGGGAAGGGGTCAAGGTGAGAAGTCTGGAGTGTCGGCGCGGGACCGAAATCGGCCTCTGCCGGGTAGTGGGTCAGTGACCCACTACCCTCTGCCGAGACTACTGGTGCGCCGCGACCATGCGTGATAGACTCCGCCTTGCTTTTTCCGACCGGGGCGTGGCTCAGCCTGGCTAGAGCGCTTGGTTCGGGACCAAGAGGTCGGAGGTTCGAATCCTCTCGCCCCGACCAACATAGATTCAATGACTTAAAGGTAGTTCCGAGGGCCTCGCTCGAGGCCCTCAAACGTCTCAGGATCGCACCGGGATCGCAAGCGCTCCCTCTCTGAACGGGCGTTCAGTTCCAGGAGGTCTCGCGAGGTGCCATGACGTTCCACGTCAATGCGACCAAGCACGGCCTCTCAGACCACGATGGGGGAGCGTCGATGTCGCGAGCCGACTCGTGGGATCTCTCCGCTTTCCCCATTGGCATTTGGGCATCTACACCGATCCGCTCGTGTGAGAGCTGACGTTCAGACGCTCAGCACACCCGCTGTCGGCACTCTCGTCGCTTCGCGCACCGCACCGACGTAGAGCCGCCCAGCATACGGGAACGACGTGCTCTGACTATGGTCAGGCGCGATGACCAGGACGGTGCTACTCCCGCATTCCTTCCATCCGGGCACCGATCGCGCGTAGGTGCAGCCGAGTGCCTCGGTGGCTTAGTTCGGGCGGTGTTTGTTTGGGGCTCTTCAGTCCTCCAAGCCCCGAGCAGCACACAGCTCCCAGAACCGCTCACCCTGGATCGCTGGGTGAGCCCACGAGACCAACTCGAGGACTTGGCGATATTCGGCCAGGACGTTCCCGGCGGCCCCGGGCACCGGCACCACATCCCACTCCTGGTCATCGGCGAGCACGTGTCCTCGAGGGCACCGGACGAGAAGCGTCCTCCAGGTGACGCGACAGAGCAGGCCGTGAGCTCTGCAGCGCCGGCCGAAAGCTGCTCCGCTCATCACAGCTTCCTCGGGGCCACGGTGATCCAGTCCGGTCCGGTCTTTTAGGTAGGGCATTGGGCGACGCCTTTTCACTAAGCCTCCTGCTTGCATTGAGTCGGGCTAAAACGCAAATCCGGCGCGCGCGTAGAAGCCGTTGTGCCCTTCGCTCCGACCGTAGGACACGCTCAGGGTGTTGGCGCGGTCGAGCCAGGCGAACCACAGCCCGCCGCCGTAGCCGGTGTGCCACTTGGTCGAGTTCTCTGGGTTGTAGTAAACGCGTCCCACGTCGCCAAAGCCGAGGATTCCCCAGGACCCGGGCAAGAAGATGTGGAACTGAGAGATGTAGATGCGGAGATCGGCGTTGCCGTAGATCGCGGCGTCACCCGCGTAGCGGTGCCGCTGCAGCCCCCGCACTGGCTCGTCTCCGGCCGACGAGCCAAACCCGCCCAGCCCCCCTCCCAAATAGGCCGCCTCGAAGTAAGGGTAGGTACCGAAGACCTTCTTCCCGCCTGCGCGCAGGGCGAGGGTGGGGGCCTTGTCACCTCCGGGCGTCAAGTAGGCGGCGGCCCTTCCCTCGAGGGAGCCGAAGGTCTCCATAACATCCCAGGCCTTGGGCCAGACCTGGCCCGTGACCCGTACATCCGCCCCGCTTCGGGGGTAACCGAAGCTCCGCAGGGCCACCCCCCCTGGCGCCTTGGACGCCTCGGCACGGGTGTCCAGCTCCAGGGTGCCCGTGCCTCCAACCTCACCGAAGTCTCCGTACCCGTACGGCCGCTGCAGGTTGATGACGGTCACGTCCTGCTTGTGTTGGCTGGAGCTGTACTTGACGGTGGGGCCGAGGGAGAAGGTGAGGTTCTTTACAATGGGGATGGAAACACTGGGTGTGAAGGCGTACTGGAGCTCCTTGGCCTTGAAGAAATCGGAGTTCTGGTTCCCGCCATCGGATGTCTCGTTCCCGAAGCCGAAGAAGCGGCTGGCCTCCACACCAGAGGCATAGGCGTACCAGCCCACGTAGACTCCCCGGTTCTCGAAGTGGAACTCCGCCTTGTAGTCGGCCCGGAACGAGCTGTCCCCGGTGACCCAGGCCGCGCGGATGATATGGCGGCTCGCGTCGGGCTCCTTGCGAAAGCCGAACGCCTGGGTATCGACCCCACCCCCAACCAGAGCCCCGATGTCGCTGCCATAGGAGAGCCAGGGGACGAAAAGAGTCGTGCGTCCCCAGTCGCGGGGTGGGATCCAGGACGCGTTCTTGGGGGGTGGCGGGGGTGTGTAGGGCTTGCGGTCGAGGTGAGAGCCAGGCCCAGGGAGGAGCTCCCCCGATCCGGTGTCACTGAGCCGCGTGCCCCCGCCCTTGGTATCGTCCACCACCGCATGGCCGCGCCCCCCGATCACGCGCACTGTGATGCTGTTGGGTTTACCCAGGGTGACGATGCGGTCGTCGCCGCCAAGAAGGTAGATCTGCACCTCCTGGGTCTCGCCGTTGTGCAGCGTGCGGTGGAAGAAAGGCTCCCCCGTAAGCTTGCCGTCCTCTCCCCGCCGCCACACCTGGACGAGGGTGTCGCCACTCTCGAGCCGCTTGACCTCCACGTACTCCGGAGCGTCGGTTAGGTAGATCTTCACCTTGTCGGCGATGTGCTCGTAGAAGGCCTCCGCTCCCTCCACCAGTCGGTCGCGGCGGCCCTTCAGGTCGTGGATGAGCCGCGCGCCATCGATCTTGAAGTACTCGGGGGGCATGCGATGGGCCGCTTTCTCGATCGCTTGGTCCGTGATCTGGGCCTTGAGCTCCTGGGCGACCTCCTTGTAGACCGGGCGCTCCAGACCGGCCAGGAGCTGACGGTCCTGGTCCCGGCCATTCCAGGTGAGGCCCTCCATCCCGGGATAGTGGTCGCTGTAGTTCTGAAGGATGGGGACGCGCGGGCGGGCGAGGGCCAGAACCAGCCCCTCATAGCGGCAAAACGCCTGGTCCCGGTCGTCCGGGATCGGCTGCCAGAGCTCCTTTTCCGGGAACTTCGCCCAGCGCCACTGGTCCCGGTGGCGGTCGAAGTCCCCGATCATGATGTCCAGAAGTCGTGCCTTCAGCAGGGCCCGGGCGTCCGGCCGGTCCTTGGAGTCGGTCTCGATCCGCTTGTAGAACACGTCGTGTTTCAGGACCTCCGTCGCGCCCTGGAAACCCGGGTTCTTGTCGGACTTGGCGCCCGGATACTCGTAGACCTGGCCCACCAGACCCGCAAAGTCCTTCCGGAACTCCCCCAGTGCCGGG